>JAFQII010000098.1 GCA_017397605.1 Clostridia bacterium | reverse complement strand
TCAAGAGACATATTCTCGGCACGTACGATATTTTTGCATAATCTGTGACAAAACAAAAAGCATCTGTTTCCAAATCGGAAACAGATGCTTTTTTCGTTATTCGGCTGTCCGTTCTTCGATCTCTACCAAAGCGCTCACACGCTCGACGCAGGCGAGGTAGCGCACATGGTCGCGCAATGGGTCGAGCAGGTGGCATGCGCGCGTGTACCAATCGTTGTTCTCTCGCGCGGTCAAAAAGTTTTTGTACAGCGAGGGGTACAGTACAAAGCAAAAATCCTCGTTGGCGATATACAGAGCGCGTTCGTCATAGGGACGGAGCAACCCTGCGGCAGTACCGATATATCCCCACGTTTCTTCCGCCGTAAAGCGAATGTCCGCAAGCCACGGCGAAGCGCAACCGAGTTCATGTGGCTCGGAAATGCGCATCGCCTTTTCCAAAAGTGAGACGGCGTCTTCCAGCACGTCCAAGGCGCGTTCGGTGTCGCCTTCTGCGGCAAGGTAGCAGACCTCGTGGAATCCCATCCAAAGGCGAGGCTCTACCCAGATGTCAACGGTTCCGTCGCCCGAAACGGGAAAGCGTTTGCGGTCTTTTGCCATGCAAAAATCGTGCAACAGCGTCAAACCGAGTTTGTTGTGCGCGTGGAACAGCGGCAGATCGATCTCCATGCGTTTTTGCGAAACCCAAAGCCCCGAGTTGCCGACGAGCTTATCGATCGCTTGGAACAAAAAGTGCTGGCGCATCAAGTCTGCTTTTTTCTGCTCGCCGCGTTTGCGGTAGCGGTCAAAGAGCAAAGTATCCTTGCACAGGTCACGCGACGCCGCGTAACGGTTTAGAAACGCGTCGATATGCTCATCGTCTTCGATGCTTGCAAAATACTCGATCGCATCGTTTTTGTTTTTGTCGGTGCCGTTGCTGTCCAGAATGGTCTCGACCGTCAAGCGTACCTCGGGCAAAACGTCGGGGTGACGGTAGGCGCGTTCGTTGCCCGAGAGCCAAAAGTGCCAAAAGCAGTCCGCGCGCAGATGATCGCGGCGCAAGTCGCGGATGAGTCTGCAAATTTTTTCGGGATCAAGCGGCTGTTCGCCGCATGCTTTTGCCAGTTCGGTCAGGATGGTTTCGGCTTGCTTCTCTTTTTGCGCTTCGGGCATGCCGAACAGCACGTCCGCGGACACGCCAAACAGCTCTGCCAGCACGGGAACAAACTCCATGTCGGGATAGGTCACGCCCAATTCCCAACGGCTGACCGATTGGTATGAGATTCCCAGACGCTCCGCAAGCTGTTCCTGCGTGAGTCCGACCTGCTTGCGCAGGTTGCGGATGTTTTCTCCGATGTGTAATTTCATGATATCCTTCCTTTCGTTTGCCGCGGCTTTTTTTGACGTCGTGCGTATTGTAGCACGCCCAAAAACAAAATTCCACAACGCATAAAACGAGAACTGCTCACGCAAAGTGAGAAACGCGGTATTCAGGAACGGTTGTAATCAAAGTACTGCGAAACACCGTAGTTGTGTTTTTTGTCAAGGATATACATCGCCGCAAGCACCATGTATGCCGCAATTCCAAAATGGCCGCTGATGAGATAGCCGTTTTGGGTGTGACGCCAACCGTAAAAACCGTCATGCTCCGAAACAAACTCGATCACGCCGTTTTCGGTCAACAGCAAAAGCAGTTCGTTGAGGCGGGGCAGGGGAATGTCCGTCTTCTCGATCAAGTCCTGCTTGCTTGTCGGACGCTGGGTGGAAAGTGCGAGGATCAGCTTTTGTCCTTCCGCGGTGCAAATCTCGCGCAAAACCTCGGGTGCGGCGGACTCGGACGGCTTCAGCCTGCCGATCAGCGAGGACTGCACGACACACGCAATTCCGTCGTCGTCCCAGATCTTTGTGCCGTAAGTTCCGATGATGCGCAGACTGCCTTGCTGTTTGCTGATCTGCTGTTTTTCGCGGTCGCCAACCTCGGCAAAGTAGATGCCTTTCCACATTTTCCAAAGGTCTTCACCAAGCTCCTTGTGCATGTCGTTTTGATAGCGGTCTGCGGCGTTTGCCCAGATAAATTCCGTGCCGAGCTGCTCGATCTTGCTTGCTACCGCGTCGATGTCCGCGTTTCGTTCCGTCTCCAACAAAACGTCGGCGGAAAGGTGATAGACGTCGCTGATCGCTTTGAGATTAAAGCAGTCGGGCAGGCAGTCACCCGACTCCCATTTGGAGATCGCCTGCGCGGAAACGCCGATTTGCGACGCGACCTCTTCCTGCGTCATGCCGAGTCTTTTTCTGTGATTGCGTAATTTTTCGCCAAATGATTTTTGATCTAACATGGTTGTTCTCCCAAAAAAATATTCCGCTCGCGATCGGTATATCCAGTATAGCATGTGCGAAATCAACTTGCAATAGGAAATGTGTTGAGTTTTGGGAACGTTTTTCTACCCACGGTTGAAAAAAGCAGTACCACTCCGTATGGAATGATACTGCTGTTTGTCAATAAAAGAATAACGTTTTGTTTGTCGCGTTCAGTTTTGAATAGCATCCTATCGGCAAAACTGCGTGGTTTCTTCCGTGACCGAAATCGTCTGTATATACGGCAGGAATACTATGTTTCTTGCAGAAACGTTCAAGCCGTTCCAGCAGAGGATAAGAAAGCATGTCAGCATAGTTGCCGAAGATCAAGCCGCCCACACATTTTATAAAATCGCTTTGCTCTAAAAAAGAAAGCAATGAACTGACCTCGGCGACCGAACTAAATCTCTCGTGATCTTCCAAAAACAACAGATATGTTTTTGTTTTGTCGTACGAAAAATACGGACCGCCAAGTCCCAAAACGATATTGTGCAAGTAACCGCCAATCAATATGCCCTCGCAAGTACCTTGTTGTACGGTATGCCATGTGCTATTGGGGATAAATTCACCGGTGGATTTTTCTAAAAAGTTTCTCTTAAATTGCTCTATCGTATACGGAACAGGGGCGGCGTAGTCGCCTGGTGTTTGACCGTAATATGTGACAAGTCCTGTGCGGGTATGGATCGCGTTTAAGATAGAGGTTCCATCGCTGTAACTGAGAAACAGTTTTGGGTTTTTGCGGATGTTTTCATAATCGATCAGCGGCAACAGATCAACGCTGCCGTACCCTCCACCGAAGAAAATCATCCTGACATCCGGATCGCTTACCATGCTGTTCAAATCATCGGCGCGTTCATATTCGCTTGCGATATAGCCGTAGGTGTTGCTGTATAGATTATTTGAGATTTTTGCTTGAAAGCCGAGGGTTTCAATTTGTTGAATGATCGGTTCATACCGTTCTTTTGCGGCAACATGGCTCGGAGAAATGATACCGATGGTATCGCCGTAGGATAATTTTGGCAAGGCTGTATAGAATTTGTGCATAAAAACATTTCCCCTATTTGGTGAACGTTTATAAGAAGAATATATCATATTATTCCCTCAATGTCAACAAAAATATCAACCCAAACAGAGCGAATAAAAATGACCATTACGGAACATCGTTGGAACCGAATTGTCGGTCAAAATTCCGTAAAGCTTTGATTGAACAGCGAAAGCAAATCGATGTTTCAAAAGAATAGTGTAAAGGAGCAGCGACACTTGTTTGGATGTGTTCTGCTCCTGTTTTTTACTTTACCGCTTCCAACATATTTTCAATCAAAATGCCGTAGCCTTTGGTAGGATCGGAAATCAAGACGTGCGTCACGGCGCAGACGAGCTTGCCGTTTTGTATGATCGGTGAGCCCGACATGCCTTGCACGATGCCGCCTGTGATGTCAAGCAGTTTTTTGTCCGTGACGCAGATCAAAAAGTTTTTGGTCCTGCCCGCATCGTCGTAGATCTCGACGATCTCAATTTCGTAGTCGCGCATGGTTCCGTCCGCAGAACAGCGCACGGTCGCCTTGCCTGTTTTCAAATCGTTTTTCTACCCACGGTTGAAAAAAGCAGTACCACTCCGTATGGAATGATACTGCTGTTTGTCAATAGAAGCATGATGCTTTGCCCGCCGCTGTCATAGCGGCTTTTCACTTCATCAGCTCGTCGGTGAGTCTGATGATTTCGGGAGCAATCTTTTTGCGTTCTTTTTTGACGATGCGGTTGTAGATGGGATAAGCTGTGCAAACCAGCACGATCCCAATAATTCCGACAAGGGCTCCGATCAGCATAGCCGTTCCTCCGGAAAGCCCGAGTACTTTTCCGATGTCGGTCATCGCAAGACTCATACCCATTCCCAAAATCAGCGCACCGATGATACCGAATACGAGAGAAACGGATGTTGCCTTTTTGGTTACGGCGGCATCAAGACGGCGGAGCTGTGTCATCTTATCCTCGGTTGGCGCGGGGGCTGCATACTTTTGGCGGATTGCCTTGATTTCTTCTTGCTCTTTTGCGGAGTAGGTATAGTAAAAAGGTTCTTTGTTTTCCATTCTGTTATTTTTTCCTTGTTTTTCGTAATCTAATCTTTTTGTTTGCCTGCGCGATCATATAAACTGCCATCGCAATAATAAATGCGGATATGACACCGCCGGAAACTCCCAGCAAAATACGCCGTTCTGTCAGGCTCATGGTTTCGGCGCCGAAAGTGGTCAGCATTGTGGATTCCAGTATCAACATCGACACACACGCAGAAGCCAGGCTGATTGCTTTGGATGCGGAATAGACGGGACTGTTATATTTGCGGTATTTGATGATATTGATGATTGCGCGTGTAAGCGAAGTGAATGTATATGCCGCTAATGCGATCGTGGTGATTTCGTGATGATGAAAGGTTCTGTTCCAATACACCATAAAGAATATCATCAGCGCAAGCGCCAGGTTCATCACAAGAAGGATGATGCCGCAGGCACGGTATTTGGTTAGCTCGTCAAGCATCTTTTCACCCGGTTGGTGTTTGCTCGTATAACGCAACAAAAAGAAACGCATCACGGCAAGAGAGACATAATACCCCGCCAGGGAATAAAACCAATAGGACCGATGCCAAAAGCCCATGCCCAACTGCAACAGGGCGTATGCGGTATTATAAATCAGCGTTCCGTAAAGAGAAACATTGACGCGGAGCGCGAGATCGTTTCGCCAGATTCTCGCATACTTGTTTTCGTTCTTGAACGTCTTGAAAAAGCGAATCAAAAACGGTGTTTTGAAACACCATACCGTCAATGTGTACGCTGCCAGCACATACGAAACAATGGCGGCAATCGATTCTGTGCCCAAAAACACCATCGAATATACAAGATACACCGTCGCAACCGGAACGAGGATTAGCATGACAGCGATATGCGGAAACAGCAAAGCCTTGCCGATTTTTTTAAAAAACATATCAGTGCCTCCGTATTTTTACGGTAAATGCAGTGCCGACGCCGACAGCGCTTTCCACACCGATTTCTCCCTGCAGAATGTCAATGACTCTTTTGACAAGCGCAAGTCCCAATCCGTTGCCCTGAACGGAGTGGGCGGTATCGCCCTGATAGAATTTTTCAAATATGTGCGCGCCGACC
>JAFQII010000097.1 GCA_017397605.1 Clostridia bacterium | reverse complement strand
TGAGGCGGCGCTGAGGCAACTGCAGGAGTATGACCGCACGATCATCCGCATTGCGGATAAGCTGAAAAAACCTGTCTGCGCGACGGGTGACGTGCATTTTTTGGATCCCGAGGATGAACTGTTCCGTCAGATCCTGCAGTTGGGTCAAGGTTTTTCGGACGGCGGCAGGGACACCAAGCTGTACCTCAAGACCACCGACGAAATGCTGGAAGCGTTCTCATTTTTGGGCGAGGAAAAGGCACGCGAGGTCGTGCTGGACAATCCGCGCATGATCGCGGACAGCATCGAGCTTCTCAAGCCGATTCCCGACGGTCAGTATACGCCCGAGATTCCGGGCGCGGACGAGGACTTGATCCGAACCTGCGAGGAAACGACAAAAAAGCTTTACGGCGACCCGATCCCCGAGATCGTCAAAGCGCGCATGGACCGCGAGCTCAATTCGATCATCAAAAACGGCTTTGCCGTCTTGTACATCATTGCGCGTAACCTGGTGCGTAACTCCGAGGAAAACGGCTATTACGTCGGTTCGCGCGGATCGGTCGGCTCCTCCTTTGTCGCGTCGCTTGCGCACATTTCCGAGGTCAATCCGCTGCAGCCGCATTGGCGCTGTCCCGAATGCAAATACAGCGAGTTTGTCACCGACGGCTCGTACGGCTCCGGCTTTGACATGCCCGACAAGGATTGTCCCAAGTGCGGAACCAAAATGGTCGTCGACGGCCACGACATCCCGTTTGAAACGTTTTTGGGATTCCACGGCGAAAAAGCGCCCGATATCGACCTCAACTTTTCGGGTGACGTGCAGTCCGCGGCGCACAAATACACCGAGGTGCTGTTTGGCAAGGAAAACATCTTCCGTGCCGGAACGGTATCCGCGTTGCAGTCCAAGACCTGCTTCGGCTTTGTCAAGCACTATCTTGAGGACAAGGACAAAAACCTCACGCGTGCCGAGATCGAGCGATTGATAGACGGCTGTGTCGGTGTCAAACGTACCACGGGACAGCATCCCGGCGGTATCGTTGTCATTCCCAAGCAGTACCAGATTTATGACTTCACTCCCGTGCAGTATCCTGCGGAGAAAGAATCCTCGGGTGTCATCACGACGCACTTTGCGTTTGAATACCTGCACGATACATTGTTAAAGCTTGATATCCTCGGACACGATGTTCCGACGTTCTACCGCATTCTGGAAGAATATACGGGCAGATCAGTCATGGCTTTGCCGATGAACGACCCCAACGTGTACGAGTTGTTCAAGTCCACCAAACCGCTCGGCATCACGCCCAAGGACATCGACTGCAACCTGGGAACGTACGGACTTCCCGAGTTCGGTACCAAATACGCGATCCAGATGATCGAGGACGCCAAGCCGCAAAACTTCTCCGACCTCTTGCAGATATCGGGTCTGTCGCACGGCACGGGCATCTGGCTGGGCAACGGCAAGGATCTGATCGCCAACGGCACTTGCTCGATTCACGAGATCATCGGTACGCGAGACAGCATTATGATCTATCTGATGCAAAAGGGCTTGGACTCCTCTGTCGCCTTTACCGCGATGGAACGTACCCGAAAGGGCAAGGGCTTGACCGAAGATCTGATCGTCGAGATGAAAAAATGCAACGTCCCCGACTGGTACATCGAATCCTGTCAAAAGATCAAGTACATGCTCCCCAAGGCGCATGCGGCGGCATACACGATTGCGGCATTGCGATTGGGATGGTTTAAGGTTTACGAGCCTGTTGCGTTCTACGCGTCGTATTTTACGATCAAGGCGGATACCTTTGACGGCGCTTTGGTCATGCAGGGCTTGCACGCGATCAAGCGCAAGCTCAAAGAGCTTTCCGAGGGGCAAAACCTCACGGCAAAGGACGAGGATATGATCGTCATTCTCAACCTCGTGGTTGAAATGTATGCGCGCGGCGTGGAATTTTTACCCGTCAATATCTTCAAATCCCATTCGTTCAAATTCCTGCCCGAGGACGGCAAGGTGCGCTTGCCCTTTACGTCGCTTTCGGGCTTGGGCAAAAACGCGGCAGACCGCATCATGGATGCGATTTCGTCGGGCAGAGTTACCACGGTGGAAGAACTGATGCTCGAACCGGGCGTCGGCAAGAGCGTGGTTGAAATGCTCAGATTGCACGGCTGCCTGGAAGGCCTGCCCGAATCGAATCAATATACTTTGTTTTAATTGCTATGAAACGTTTTGATTATCACACACACAATCACATTTCCTTTGACGCCAAGGCAACCCTGCAGGAGCATTGCGAGGCGGCTTTGCAAAAAGGACTTGACGAATTTGCCCTGACCAATCATTATGAACTGGATATGGTCGAAAGCGGCAAGGAAAAGGGCCCCGATCTTGCATTGGAAGAAATCGAGCTGCAAGAGATGCGCGAGCGCTATGCGGGCAGAGTGACCATTTTGCGCGGCATTGAGATCGGACAGCCCGATTACGACAGCGTCGCGGCAAAAAAACTGATCGATGCGCGGGAATACGACATCGTGCTCGGCTCTCTGCACAACGGATTACACGGCTTGGATTTTTATTACATGAATCCCGATGAGTACACCAACGCTCAACTTTGTAATCTGTGGGAAGCGTACCTGGTGTTGCTTGCAAAGATCGCGCGCACGGCGGATATTGACGTACTGACGCATATTCTGTATCCCGTTCGTTACGTTCCGTTGGAACGGTCCGCGTGCTTTTCGATGGATCTGTCGCGCTTTGAGCCGATTTTCAAAGCGCTGATCGAACGCGGTATTGCGTTGGAGCTCAACACCGCCGCGATCCGCAAGGGCGTGATGACCGTACCCGATCCGGGGCTGAAGATTTTGAAATTCTACCGCGCACTGGGCGGCGAATACCTCAGCATCGGCAGTGATGCACATTTTGCCCGCGACCTCGCCGCAAACTTTGACGATGCCGTCGAGCTGGCAAAAGCGGCGGGCTTTACCCATCTGACTACATTCCGCAAACGACAAAAAATTATGGAGGCACTCAAATGATCGACAAGAATATCATTCTTTCCTATCTCGAAAACGACTCTCACCTGACTGCAAAGACGCTCGCAGTGATGCTGGGTGTCTCGGAAGAAGAAATCAAGCAGACGATCGCAGAGTTGGAAAAAGACGGCACGATTCTGTCTTACAAAACGATCGTCAACTGGGAGAAAACCGACCGCCGCATGGTGCGCGCGCTGATCGAACTCAAAACGATCCCCCAGCGTGATAAGGGCTTTGATGCGGTTGCCGAGCGTGTCTCCAAATACGACGAGGTCAAGAGCGTGTTCTTGATGTCGGGCGGTTTTGATCTTGCACTTTTTGTGGAGGGCGAGACCATGCGCGATGTTGCGCTGTTTGTTGCCGAAAAATTGGCGACGATGGAAGGCGTAACTGCCACCGCGACGCACTTCGTTTTGCAGACCTACAAAGACAATGATGTTGTCTACGAGCAGGACAACACCGATAAGAGAGGCAACAGCTGGTAATGTTTGATCCTACAACACGTCTTAACCACAAGGTGATTGAGATCAAGCCTTCGGGGATCCGCAAGTTTTTTGATCTTTTGGATGACATGAAAGATGTCGTCGCCTTGACTGTCGGTCAACCCGACTTTGTCACCCCTTGGCATATCCGCAACGCGGGTATCCGTTCGTTGGAAGAGGGGCGTACATACTATACCTCCAACAACGGTCTCATGGAGTTCCGCCAAGAGATCGCAAACTATCAAAACCGCCGTTTCGGTTTGGAATATGATGCGGCAAGCGAGGTCATTGTCACTGTCGGCGGCAGTGAAGCGATCGACCTTGCCTTGCGCGCAACGGTCAATCCGGGCGACGAGGTCATCGTGCCCGAACCTTGCTTTGTCTGCTATGCGCCTTTGGTGTCGATGGCAGGCGGTATTCCCGTCCCGCTTCCGCTCAAATGGAGCAACAGTTTCAAGCTGACTCCCGAGGAGCTGAAGGGCGCGCTTTCGCCCAAAACCAAGGGCATCATTCTCGCATTTCCCAACAACCCCACGGGCGCGTGCTTGACCAAAGAGGAGCTTGCCGCTTTGGCGGACGTCATCCGCGAGACGGAGGCGTTTGTTATCTCAGACGAAATCTATGGGGAATTGACTTACGATTATACCCACAC
>JAFQII010000096.1 GCA_017397605.1 Clostridia bacterium | reverse complement strand
CAGAGACATGAGAGAAATGGGTGGATAAAGAATAAAAAACGCTCTCAAATCCAACCAAAAACAGTTAGATTTGAGAGCGTAATAACGCTTTGACATTATTCTCCCTAATGGAGCCATGTCCTCAATTTGTCCGCAGGAAGCCTTTGGAGAGCCGAAAAACCCTTATAAATCAAGGCTTTTTCGGATACCGTGGGTCATTCCCACTCGATCGTGCCGACGGGCTTCGGCGTGAGGTCGTACAGGACGCGGTTGATGCCTTCTACCTCGCGGGTGATGCGGTCGGTGATGTGGTGCAGGAGCGCGTAGGGGATTTCCTCGATGGTCGCGCTCATGGCGTCGGAGGTATTGACCGCGCGGATAATTGCGGGCCAGCCCTCGTAGCGGCTTTCGTCCTTGACGCCGACGCTCTTGATATCCGGAACAACGACAAAATACTGCCAGACCTTGCCTGCCAGACCGTTTTTGTCAAACTCCTCGCGCAGAATCGCATCCGCCTCGCGCAGAGCGTGCAGACGGTCGCGCGTGATTGCACCAAGGCAGCGAACGCCCAGACCCGGACCGGGGAACGGCTGGCGGTAAACCATTGCGTGGGGAAGCCCCAGCGCCTCGCCGACAACGCGGACCTCGTCCTTATAAAGCAGCTTGACGGGTTCTACCAGCTCAAACTGCATACCCTCGGGCAGACCGCCGACGTTGTGGTGAGACTTGACGGCTTTTTTGCCCTCTGCCTGCTTAAAGGACTCCAGAATGTCGGGGTAGATCGTACCCTGCGCCAGGAAAGAGATGCCTTCCTGCTTGCGTGCTTCTTCCGCAAACACGGTGATAAACTCCTTGCCGATGATCTTGCGCTTGCGCTCGGGGTCGGAAACGCCTGCCAAAAGACCGAGAAAATGATCGGTGGCATCGACGTAGATCAGGTTGGCATCCATTCTCTCGCGGAACATCTCGATGACACCCTCGCTCTCGCCCTTGCGCATGAGACCGTGGTTGACGTGGACGCAGATCAACTGCTTGCCGATTGCTTTGATCAAAAGCGCCGCTACGACAGAAGAGTCGACGCCGCCCGACAGTGCCAAAAGAACTTTTTTGTCACCGACTTGTGCGCGTACCTGCGCAACTTGCTCGTCGATAAACGCATTTGCCAGTTCAGCCGTGGTAATGCGTGCCATGGATTCGGGTCGAAGATTGCTTTGCATGGAAAAACCTCCAAAAAAACTTCTTTTACAACTGACATTATACCGCAAACTTTTCGCTTCGTAAAGTATTTTTGATAAATTTTTTACCAAAAAATTTCACAAAAATATTCCTGTCATGCACGTGCTTTTTGCATGCATGGCATAGACGCGGCTCTGTGCGCATATGGTGTGAAAAAGGAAAGGAACGGTTGGATCGGATGAAACGGTTATTTTTGGTTTTGCTTTGTGTTTTTGTCGTGATGCACGCGTCGTGGTTGCCCGTCGGTGCGACGGAGCGCGCGCAGGTCTATCCATTTTTGTTTGCAGACGAAGAATTTTGGTACAGACAAGAGGTACAGACGGGTACATTTGTCAGCAGTATCGCGGCAAAGGGCTGTATTTTGATGGAAGCGTCCACGGGCACGGTTTTGTATGCCGAAAACGAGACGGCGCATTTGCCGATTGCAAGCGTCACCAAGGTCATGGCGACGTTGTTGATCATGGAAGCGATCGACGCGGGCAAGCTTGCGCTGAATGACATGATCACGGTGAGTGAGCGCGCCGCTTCCATGGGTGGCTCGCAAGTTTATCTCGAAGCGGGCGAACAGATGTCCGTCGACGATCTGCTCAAATCCCTGATCGTCGTATCTGCCAACGACGCAACGGTCGCGCTTGCGGAAGCGGTCTGCGGGAGCGAGGAGTCCTTTATCTCCGCCATGAACGAAAAATGCACCGCATTGGGCTTGACCGACACGCATTTTGTCAACACCAACGGCTTGCCCGCCGAGGGGCATTATTCCTGTGCAAAAGACGTCGCGCTGACGACGCGCGCACTCTTGAGCCACCCGCTTGTCCTTGACTACACGACCATCTGGATGGACACGATCCGCGGCGGAACGTTTGGGCTTGCCAACACCAACAAGCTCGTGCGCTTTTACAAGGGTGCAAACGGCATGAAAACGGGCTTTACGGGAGAGGCAGGGTACTGCCTTTCGGGAACAGCCGAGCGGGACGGCATGCAGTTGATCGCCGTTGTTTTGGGTGCATCGACGAGCGAGGACCGCTTTGCGCTTGCCAAGCAGCTTTTGGACTTTGGCTTTGCAAATTACGGCGTGCACACGCCCGAGGTAAGCTTGCCCGATTGCATCGCGGTCGGCAGAGGCGTTGCCGAAACCGTCTCTCTGACCTGCACACCGCCGTCGGTGTTGCTGGAAAAAGGCTCGGCAGAGCTGACGCAGACGCTCGAGCTGCCCGAACGCATCGACGCGCCCGTGGAGAAAGGACAGGTGCTGGGGACGGTTACGTTTGCCCAAAACGGCGAGGTTTTGGCGTGTGCAAACGTCTGCGCGGCGGAAAGTGTCAAAAAAATCGGCTTTGGCGACATCATTCAAAGAATTTTCACAAACATATTCGCAGTTTTGTGATTGACAATTGCGTATGAATCGTGTATAATGTAAGTGTGAAACTATGATAAGGACAGAAAGAACGGTATTTTTCCCCAATGGTTACATTTCAGCATTCCCACATCAAGTCCGTCGGTGACGCGGACATCGCCGCATTTGACAGCCGTATCGCCGCAGTGGATGCGATGATCCGTGCAAAAAACGGCAAAGGCAACGATTTTCTCGGGTGGATCGACCTGCCCGTTCATTATGATAAAGAGGAGTTTGCACGCATCAAGGCGGCATCCCAAAAGATTCGACGTGATAGCGACATTCTGCTGGTCATCGGCATCGGCGGCTCTTACCTCGGCGCACGCGCGGTCATCGAGTTTTTGCAGGGCGCGTACTACAACCAGATGCGCAAACACACCCCCGATATCTATTTTATCGGCAATTCCTTTAACGGTGAGGAGCTCAAGGACGTTTTGGAGCTTTGCGAGGGCAAGGATATCAGCGTCAACGTGATCTCCAAATCGGGCACGACGACCGAGAGCGCGATCGCGTTCCGCATCGTGCGTGAATACATGGCAAAGCGCTATTCCAAAGAAGAAATGAACGCACGCATCTACGCTACGACGGACCGTGCGCGCGGTGCACTCAAATCCCTTGCAGACGCAAACGGCTACGAGACCTTTGTGATCCCCGACAACGTCGGCGGCAGATTCTCGGTGCTGACACCCGTCGGTCTGCTCCCGATCGCTTGCGCGGGCATCGACATCGATGCGCTGATGGCAGGCGCGGCGGCGGAACGCGAGGCGTTGTTTGCAGGCGGCATCACCAACGACGCATACCGCTATGCGGTTTTGCGTAACATCTATCTCGAACGCGGCAGATCCGTGGAAGTTCTGGCAAGCTACGACCCGTCGTTCCGTTTTATGGGCGAGTGGTTTAAGCAGTTGTTCGGCGAGAGCGAGGGCAAGGACAAAAAAGGCTTGTTCCCCGCATCGGTCGTGTATTCGTCCGATCTGCACTCGCTCGGACAGTTTGTGCAGGACGGTTCTCCGATCTTGTTTGAGACGGTTTGTACCCGTTCCACCCCCGAGGAACGCGACATGAACGTTCCGTTTGAAGAAGAAAACGCCGACGGGCTCAACTTTTTGGCGGGTAACTCTCTCTACAAGATCAACAAAAAAGCCATGCAGGGCACGTTGCTTGCCCATGAGCAGGGCGGTACGGAGACCTTGATGATCAAATACGACCGCAAGGATGCGCGTACGCTGGGCGAACTGATCTATTTCTTTGAGCTGGCTTGTGCGGCAAGCGGCTATTTGCTGGAGGTCAACCCGTTTGACCAGCCCGGCGTTGAGGCGTACAAAAAGAACATGTTTGCACTGTTGGGCAAGCCCGGCTACGAGGAGCAAAAGGCGCTTTTGCAAGAGCAGATCAAAAAACTTTGACATCACAAAAAAAGCTGCGGGTGCTATCAAACCCGCAAAGATTAAACCAAAAGGAGTTTAGCGATTTATGAAACTGTTAGCAGGTGTAAAAGGTACCGGCAAAACCAAGGCCCTCATCGCAGAGGTCAATAAGGTGTGCGGCGAGTCCCACGGCTCGATCGTTTTCATCGAGAAAGGCAAAAAACTGACGTTTGACGTGAGCTATCAGGCACGTCTGGTAGATACTGAGGATTACGGCATTGCAGGCGCAGATCAGCTTTACGGCTATCTTTGCGGCATTCTCTCTGCAAACTACGACATCACCGAGGTCTTTATCGACAACGCGTTTGCGATCTGCAACAAGTCTGTCGAGGAGCTCGAGGAGTTCCTTGTCAAGGCAGAGGCAATCACGACCAAGAACAACGTTGCGTTTATGGTTTCCGCTTCTGTTGATCCCGCGGCGCTTTCCGAAACGGTACGCGCTTACATGGCGTAATGGAACAAACCAAGGAGCGTTGGGGCAAGCGTTTTTGCGCTGTTGCTCTGATGCGTTCGCTCGTTTGCTATACGGTCTGCAGTTTGCTGGAAGTCTGGCTGATGACGTGGCGCACGTCCGATGAGACGCAGGTGCTGGTCGGGTTGGCGGAAGATCTGCTCGGCAAGCTTGCAATTTTGCTGTTGGCATCGTTGATCTTTGGATTTTCGTTTGTCTTGTTCCGCTTGCGCATTCCGTCTGCCGCAACGCGCTTTTTGCATATCGTCGTGCTGTTTGTGCCGATCGTTCTGGTTTCGCAGTCCCTGGTCGGTGACGCAACGCTGGATCTGCAGGCGTACGTCGCATACTATTTCTTTGCCGTGCTGGTTTATCTGGCGGTCTACGGCATTTGCATGATCGCATCGTCCGCGATCCGCAAGCGTTTGGGCTGATACAAACAAACACAAAGGGGGCTTTTTGAAAAAAGTCCCCTTTAAAATCCCCGAAAACTTTTGTTGGACTGTCCGTTTGCAAGTCGGCGCACAGCGTTATCAATAACATCACATCTACCGCCGACGTCAAAAATGCTGACGCGTTTTTAAAAGCTTTTCACACGCACAATTCCCCGAAAGCGATAGCTTTCGGCAATAGAGTTTTTGAGGATTCTTAAGGAACTTTTTGCAAAAAGTTCCTTAAGCGGGTGTTTTCAGAGGGCAGCGCCCTCTTTTTTTCTTTTTGGGATTTTTTGCGGGGCGTATCATAACCACTTGACAAAGTTTTGCGGATGTGTTACTATAAGGATGCAAGGTATATCGGCGACCGATATATCGGCGAGCGAAATACAGAAAGAGGGTTATGGTGATGTCACAAGCGGCGTTGACGGAAGCGGTTTTTTACATCCTGCTTTCGCTGATCGAGCCGATGCACGGCTACGGAATCATGCAGAATGTGGAAAAGCTGTCGGGCGGACGCGTCCGTCTGGCAGCAGGAACCTTGTACGGTGCGTTGAGCACGCTTTTGGAAAAAGGATGGATCATGGAGGTCGCGTTCGACGTACAAGGCAGAAAAAAAGAGTACGTTGCAACGGAGACGGGCAAGGCTGTCGCACGCGCAGAGCTTGCGCGCTTGCAAGAGCTGGTCTCCAACGGCAAGCAATTGCTTGGGGAGTGATGAGATGAAAAAAGAAATACATAAATTTTTTCCCGATTATCGGATCGAGGCGTTGGAAACGTGGCTTTGCGACATGGCAAATCAAGGTTGGAAGTTGGTCGAGGAACATTTTTCGTACTGGACATTTGAGCCTTGCGAAAAGGGCGCATACCGCTATCGTGTGGATTTTAAGAACAGTGGATTTGATACGGATGCGGGACAAAGGTATATCTCTTTTTTGGAAGAGTGCGGAGCGGAGTGTATTACGGTCGGCTCGCTTTTGATTGCGTGTGTCAAAGCAGAGGACGCGAGTACATTTGAACTGTATTCTGACCGTAGCTCGTGGATTGCGCTGTATACACGACTGATGCGGCATATTTGGCTGTCTGAGCTACCCTTGATTCCGCTTGGGGTACATGCTGTTGTTGCATTGATTGCGGCGATTCAAGGCAATAGCACAATGTTGAAAAACAGTATAAACAATCTTGTGCTCTGGGGATTTTTGGCAGTCTTGATACTGGCAGTTGCTGCGCCGACATATTGCAAGCTGTACAAAAAACGTAAGCGCTTGTTAGAGGAAAAACAGATTTTTGAATCTTGAAAAGGAGAAAACAGCAATGAAAAGAGCGGTTTATCATACTTTTTTGTGGTGGAACGTAGACAAAGAACAAGCATGGCTCAACGAAAAGATCAAAAAAGGCTGGTTATTGTGCGATGTGAATCTATTTAAATACACATTTGAGTCATGCGAGCCGGGCGGCTATGAGATCTGCGTAGAGATGCTGGAAGAGAAGCCGATCACGGAAAAATCCAAGCGATACATTACCTTTGTCGAAGAAACGGGTGCAAAATATATCGGCGCAAACGGGACAATTGCGTATTTTTGTAAGAAGGCGGACGCTCCGTTTAAGCTCTATTCCGATCGTATCTCTTGGTTGAAATATTATCGCCGTATCCGAAAAAACATGCGTCCTCTTTTGATTGTATGGACGATCTGGTTGCTGGAGAAGACAGTTGATTTTGTGCGGGAACCCGTATTGGCGGTAGATGTGCTTTTGTATATCTGTGTTGCGGCTCTTTGGTATAACATTGTCTTGGGGTATTGTAAAATCAGCAAGCTGATTCGCCGTCTGCAACAGGATGAAAATATTTTCGAGAGTTGATCATTTTTCTTGTAACGTTTTGTCCTCTTTCTGCATCTAACAGACAGAAAGGAAGTGGGAAAGCATATGGCGGATATCGAAGCGCTGTTTCGGGAGCACTACGGCTTGGTTTACCGTTTTTTGCTGTCGCTGTGCCGCGACGCGCATTTGGCGGAGGAGCTGACGCAGGAGACGTTTTTCCGCGCGTACATCAACGCACGGCAATTGCGAGACGATACCAAAGCGCTATCTTGGCTGTGTTCGATCGCGCGGAATGAGCTGATGAAGCACTACCGAAAGCAAAGACGGTTGGTTCCGTTGGAGGAAGTTGCCGACGGACAAACCGCGGAGGATGTCGCGCAGACGGTCGAGATCAAGGTGCTTGCCGACGAAGTGTACGCGTGCGCAAAACGGCTGGAGGAGCCCTATCAGACGGTGTTTTTGCTGGCGGTGTGCGGCGACGTTCCGACAGTACGAATCAGCCGCGTGTTTGGCAAAAGCGAGAGCTGGGCGCGTGTCACGCTTTCCCGCGCGAAATGTAAGATCAAAGAGATGTTGGAGGAAAACGTATGAAATGTGAACTGATTCAAGACCTTTTGCCGCTGTATCACGACGAATGCTGTTCCGACGAGAGCGTGCGCGTGGTGGAGGAGCACCTGGAGACCTGCCCTGCGTGCCGCGCGGTGTTGCAGGACATCAAGACATCCTTGGCGTACAAGCCGATGAATGTTTTTCCCAAGCTGGAGCTGACGCGTCATTGGCGTGCATCGACCTTGCAGATCTTGTTGTTTATTTTGGCGTTCGGGATGCTGTTTCTCGGTGCGATGGCGGAGTCGATGACCAATGTGGACAGTCTCAACGGCATATTTGCTTTGCGGTTTCTTGTCCCCGGTGTAGCGTGTTTGTTTTCGTTGACAAACTGGTTCTTTTTGCGCCTTTATAAAAACCGCAAGCGGTTTGTTGCCGTGACGGCGATCGTGACGTGGGTCGTGTTTGCCGCGGCGTTTGTGTGGGTCTGCTTGCATTATGCGTTTTTTGCAGAGGGCTTTTCAGCAGGCATGGCGCTGATCAAGCGTTACGTTTGGATCATGATGGGAAGCTACGGTTGGCTCTTTGCCGCTGTGCTTTTGCATTGCGCGCTGTCGCCGCTGTACGCATATCTCTACGCAAGGTGGCTGGGCAAGGAATGACAAAACAAAAAAGGATCATTGTCCTGTGCACCGTTCTCGCGTGCGCCGCGGTTTTGACGTACTTTGCGTATGGGTGGATTTCTATGTTCAGGCACAGCAAGCGTGCGGCGGGCGTGTTGCTCGATCGGTACGGAAATGAGTTCCAAACGGTCGCATCCTATCTTTGCGCGGTGGAGCACGACAGCATCGTCATCAGAGAACGCGACAGTGACTCCATGCTGCTGCTGCTGACCGTCGATCCGACAGACGGAAAAACAAAAAACATGGACGTGCCGATCGGGGAAAAGGAAGTGCAAAAAGCCGCAAGCAAGCTGTTTGCAAACGGGTGTAACAACATCACCAAATCGGGAGACACGGTAGAATTTTTGTTCTGGACGCGGTTGATGGATTTCGGCGCGGGTGTGGTTTGGCACGAGGATACAGAAACCCCGCCCGATGTGCAGTTTTTGACTCGGCTGGATGCGTTGGAGACGGATGGCTGGTATTATTACGAAGCGGATTTCAACGAATATCGCCTTGGAAAACGCGTGCAGTGATATCAATTTTTTTCTTTACAAAACCCTTCTTTTGTGCTATACTGTATGCAGTCCACAAAAGAAGGGTGATTATTTTGAAACGATATATAAGTCTTTGCTTGCTTGCTGTTTTGCTTGCGGTCGCGTGCGTTCCCGTCTGTGCAGACACGGTTGAGGTAACGGACGGAGCGGTGTTTGTGACCTTTGGTGCGAGCAACACGGCGCTTTCGTCGTGGCCGTCGGACGTTGCAAGCGCGCTGAACATGCGTCTTTTTAACGCGGGTATCGGCGGCAACAACACGTCGCACGGCATCGCGCGTCTGGAACGCGACGTGCTTGCGTATGAGCCCGATTTTGTGACGATCTGCTTCGGCACCAACGATTTTAACCGTCAGGGAAGCGGAAGTCCGCAGGTCACGCCCGAGGATTACCGCAAAAATCTGATCACGATGATTACCGAGATCCAAAAGATCGGCGCTGTTCCGATTCTGGTGACCTCGCCGATCATTCAGGAATACCCCTGCGGCGGACCCGATTTGTACCCCGAGGGAAGCGTCAACGCGGGCTTGGACGTGTACGTGGGCATCGTGCGCGGGCTGGCGGAAGAATACGACGTTCCGCTGGTCGACGTGCATGCGATCATGGACGAAGATTACACCGCGGACGAGGTGCTGGTCTCCGACGGCGTGCATTTGACAGCGGCGGGCAACAAGGTGTTTACCGACGCGCTGTGCGCGTATTTTGAAGCGAATTACGGACGCGACTACGACGTTCCGCCCGTGGAGTATCCCGAAGCGCCCGAGGCGCAGGAACCGCCGTTTACTTCGTCGCTCATTCCCATGACGCCCGAGGGCTGGCGCGAGATTTATCCCGACACGATCGATATGAAGGTCGAAAAGGACGGCGCGATCTCGTTTGCCAACAAGACGGGGCTTTGGCCCGAGGCGCATTACTCGCCGACGCTGGACAAGGCGTTGACCGTCCCCGTGCGCGGCAGTTACCTGACGGTCGATATCGATCTGCAGGCGGCAATGAACATTATGCTGTACCTCAACGGCGCAAACCCGACGTGGGGCTATGACAGCGACTATATTCCGCTCAATCCGTTGCTTAAGGCGGCAATTCCTTCGCTGAACATGCTCGGCGACGATATTTTAGGCGGTCAGCGGATCAAATGCACGCTGAATCTTGCGGACTTTTTGCCCGACAGCATGATTGCCGAGGACGGCACGGTCGTCTTTTCGGGTGTCAAGCTGTACGTCGTGGGCGAGGCGGGCAAAAAGATCAAGATCAACGAGCTTTCCGTGACCGCGCCCGACCCCGCGACACTGCCGAGCGAGCCCGTGTATGATCACGCGGTCAGTCTGATGCCCGAGACAGAAAAGGACATCGGACTTGCAGAGGGTACGGTGGATACGACGTTCCACGAAGACGGCACGTTTACGCTCGCGCGTGCGGCGGAAAGCAGTATCGCGTGGCCTTCCGTTCGTGTGGAAGTAGATAAGCAGATCGATCTTGCAAAAACGCCGCTGCTGTACCTGCGCGTCAACATGAACAAAGGCTGTGCCAACGGCTATTTGTACTACACCACCGCAGCGGGCGAAAGCAAATCCGTGCATTTGTCCGATCTGGTTTACGGTACGGTCAACGATTTTACGACCGACGTCAAAACGTACGTCGACCTCGCGGCGTACCTCCAAACGGATGAAGTGATCACGGTCAATTATCTCACGCTGTCGGTCTACGGCAACGTCGGCGACGCGATCACGTGGAAAGAGATCGCCGCGGCTCGTTTGGTCGAAGAATCCAAACCGCCCGTCATCGATCCGTCCGAAGAGCCTTCGGAAGAACCGTCGCAAGCCGAATCAACCGCCGAAAGTTCCGTGCCGTCCGAACCCGATGACGGCAAAGGTATCATCTGGGTCGTGCTGATCGCCGTGGTTCTGATCGGCGTGGCGTTTGCGGTCATTGTCGTGCTGGGCATACGAAAGAAATAAAAAAACAAAGGTGTTTCCCAAAAACGGAAACACCTTTTTTGCATAAAAGTTTTTGAAGTTTCCAAAGAAACTTTTTTCAAAAAGTTTCTTTGGCGGAGATTTTTAAGAGGCGGAGCCTCTTAAGCGTTCCCTTACGCAAACTGCGCGCCTTTTTTGACCATGATGCCGCGGACGTCTGCGCCGTCGATCTCGCGGATGGACTTGCCGCCGGCAATTGCCAGCGCCGCGCCGATGCCTGCCGCCTCGCCCGTCGATCTTGCGGTGGGCTGAATGCGGACGCTTGCTTCGGCGATAAATTCCGCGCCGATGCATCTGCCGACGACCAGCAGGTTGTCAATGCCTTTTACGATCAGCGAGCGGAACGGAATTTCGTACCAGGGCTTGCCGTCGTCCGCGGGCTCGACGAGATATCGGTTGGTCAACTGCTTGCCGTGGATGTCGATCGGGTAGTTGGACTGCGCGATCATGTCGGGATGCTTGCGCTTGCCGAGGATATCCTCTGCGGTGAGCACGTGATCGGTGACGATCTCGCGGCTCTCGCGCACGCCGACCATCGGCGCGATCTCGGCGATGTAAGCTTTTTCAAAGCCTTTCATGTACTTTTTGTAGAACGCGAGCTGGCGGACGATCGCCTGCTTGCCCTTGACCTGAGAAATGCTCAGGTCCTCGGGGTTGGTGCCGTCGATGTTGGCAAAGAACTCGGGGCAGTTGAACGCCAAAGAGCCGTATCTGCCGGGCATTGCAAAGACCTGCCAGTAAATGTGGTCTTCGACCGTAAGGTCGCCTGCTTCGATCGCTTCTTCAAACACCTTGGTCAGCGTGACGTTGCTTCCGCGGCAGCAATCGGCGTACATTTCCCAGCCGTCTGCCCAGACGCTTGCGTTTTTGGAGACACCCGTGCGTTCCGCTTCGGATGCAAAGAATGCGCCGAGCGCGTGCATGTCGATGCCGTCAATGATGTAACGCAAGGACATCGGCTGATTCATGCCCGTTTCGGGGTTGCCCTTGTTGTAGGAAGCGCCCGCGCGGACAGCGACGTCGCCGTCGCCCGTCGCGTCGATAAAGATCTCGCCTTTGACAAGAGACAGACCTGCTTTGTTGGCGATCACGACGGAAACGATCTTGTCTCCGTCCTTGATGACCTCGGGAACAAAGGTGTGGTAGAGCAAGCGTACGCCTGCTTCGACGCAAAGCTGTTCGAGCGCGTATTTGAGCAGCATCGGGTCAAAGAGATTGCCCCTTTCGTTGCTCGCGCCGAGGGCGCGGAGCTTGTTTTGCAGTTCAAAAAAGAGATAGGAGCTTTGGGGGTTGCCTTCGATGTGGGTGGACATCAGCGGGGTGACCAAACCGTTGGTTGCCGTTCCGCCGAGTGAGCCGAACTGCTCGATCAACAGCGTGTCGCGGCCCTCGCGTGCGGATGCGATCGCCGCAAAAGCGCCTGCCGTACCGCCGCCGCAGACGACGACTTCGGCGTTGGTGTATACGGGAAGTGCGGAAAAGTCGATTGCGTTCATGGTGGATTCCTTTCTCGTTTAGCTGTTTATGAGATTTAAAAATTCTTCTTCGGTCAGGATCGGGATGCCCAAAGACTGCGCTTTGGTCAGCTTACTGCCCGCGTTTTCGCCCGCGACGACGTAGTGCGTCTTTTTGGAGACGGACGAGGCGGGGTTGCCGCCGTGCGCGCGGACGAGCGCTTCGGCTTCGTTGCGCTTGAGCGTCGGGAGCGTGCCCGTGCAGACGACGGTCATGCCCTGCAGCTTGTCGCCTTTGCGCTCCTGCTTGCTTTCGGTAGAGACGCCGTAGGCTTGCAAGCGTGCGATCAGCTCGCGCGTGTGGGCGCTTGCAAAGAAGCGGACGATCGCGTCGGCGGTTTCGGGGCCGATTTCGTCGACGGCAAGCAACGCGTCGCGGTCGGCTTGCATCAGATCTTCTATCGTCGGGAACGCCGCGGCGAGCAGTTGTCCCGTTTTTTCGCCGACGTGGCGGATGCCTAACGCAAAGAGCAATCGCGCAAGTCCTGCGGATTTGCTTTTTTCGATGGCGGAAAGAATGTTGGACGCGCTTTTTTCGCCAAAGCCGCTGCCCAAGGAGCGGATTTTATCGCT
The DNA here is from genome assembly GCA_017397605.1 of Clostridia bacterium. GTDB lineage: Bacteria > Bacillota > Clostridia > Oscillospirales > CAG-382 > Coliplasma. The sequence continues at coordinate 851 of JAFQII010000096.1, read as the reverse complement.
GTCCAATTCGTATAGGTCGCATGCGGAACGCAAGAGCCCGCCTGCGATCATGGCGCGCACGTTGCTCTCTCCCAAAAAGTCGATGCCCATCGCGTCGCGCGAGACAAAGTGAATGACACTCCGCTCCAGCTGTGCGGGGCAGTCGGGGTTGATGCAACGGATTGCCGCCTCACCCGCTTCGCGGTAGACTTGCTCGCCGCAGGAGGGGCAGACCGCGGGCATTTGGTACGGAACGGCATCGGCAGGGCGTTTATCCGTGACGACCGAAACGATCTCGGGAATGATGTCGCCTGCCTTGTGAATGAGCACCGTGTCACCGATGCGGACGTCTTTTTCGGCAATGAAGTCGGCGTTGTGGAGCGTGGCGTAGCTGACGGTCGAGCCTGCGACGACCACGGGATCCATCGCGGCACGCGGGGTCAATACGCCCGTTCTGCCGACTTGAATTTGAATTTCGCGGATGACGGTTTCGGCTTGCTCGGGCGGATATTTGTATGCCGCCGCCCAACGGGGGACGGAGACCGTTTCGCCCAGCTCCTCGCGCAAAGCAAATTCGTCGACCTTGATGACCGCGCCGTCGATGTCAAACGGAAGTGTGCTGCGCATCTCGCCGATCTCGCGGATGCGCTGTGCCGCTTCTGCGGCGTTTGCACAGCGCTTGGTCAGTGTAGATACGGGAAAGCCCAGCGTGCGCAACCACTCTAAAGAGTCAAAATGCGTCTCGGGCAGAGGAACGTCGCAAAGCTGAACGTTGTACACAAACATATCGAGCTTGCGGCTTGCGCAAAGGCGGCTGTCCAACTGTCGGAGCGAGCCGGCCGCGGCGTTGCGCGGGTTGGCAAACAGCTTTT
>JAFQII010000095.1 GCA_017397605.1 Clostridia bacterium | reverse complement strand
CGCGCGTCGAGATCAATGCAAACGACCAGACGAATCGTGATCGACACCACAGATGATTCCGCTTGGTCGTGTACGGGTTACCGCACGGCACTCAAGCATCCGGGCGACGTTTTGAGCGGTGCAAAGATTTTGCTGCATATGCTGGGCGCGTCGAGAATTGTTTTGCTGGTCGATGCGGAGCGGAAAAAGCTGTTTGACGCGTTTGACGTGTTGATCAATGACCCTAAGCTGACGGTCATTGCGCAATCCGACGTCAAATATCCGATGTGCGACCAGACGATTTATCAGTCTGTTTACGTCAGGCATCTGCCAAAGGACCATACGGCGCAGGATGAGGGCGTGTTTATTGTCCGCGCGCAGACAGCGGTCCGGCTGTACCAGTCGATCTTGAGCGGAAAGCCGCAGACCATGCATACGCTGACCGCGGCAGGCGAGGGGTTTGGCAAAAACGCATTGATGCACGTGCCGATCGGCACAACGTGGGATAAGATCTTGAAATGCGTGCAGTTCAAAGGCGGCAGCTATGTCACGCGCGTCGGCTCGCTGTTGGGAACAGAAACGGCAGTCGGTGTGCCCGACGGCAAAACGGAAGCGGTGTTTGCGGACGTGCCGTGCGAGAGGGAAGAGATGCACTGTATTGCCTGCGGACGCTGTGCCGAGGTTTGCCCGATGCGGCTGGAGCCGTACCGCATTTTGCGCACGAAAAACGTCAAAACCGCACAGATTTTGCGTAATAACTGTATCGGATGCGGCTGTTGCAATTATATTTGTCCCGCGAATATTGCATTGAAAGAAAGGATTCTTTCCATGCAGTGAGCTCCCTTCGGTCGCAGTGATATTCGCACTTCGACTACGTCTTGTGCGAGTGATATACGCTTCGCGTGTGATATGCGTCCTTCGGATGCGTGATATTTTCGCTATCGCGAAAGTAAAGGAAACAATTTGCAAGCACAATTTGCAAGCAAATTGTAAATTTATGGTATGCCGGACTCACAAAAACGGCGCAAAGCGACGTTTTTGACGTCGGCGGCGGTAATGCTATTGCAAAAGCATTGCGCCGACTTGTGGATAGCGTTCGGCATGAAAGTTTTTTGAAGATTCTTAAGAAACTTTTTTTCAAAAAAGTTTCTTAAGCGTCTCCTGATAAAGGAGTTTTCTATGTTTGTTCGATCTCCCAAAAGCAAATATGGGATCGCGTTTGATCTGACGGCGGCGATTTTGCCGACGGCGGCGTGGGCGACGTTTTTGTTTGGTTTGCGCGCGGCGGTGCTGATGACGCTTTGCGGTGTCGTGTGCTTTGTACTGGACGTTCCGGTGCAGAAATGGATCTACCGCAGACCGTGGAAACAGTCTTTGTCGCCGTTTGCGTTTTTGACGGGTGTGCTGGCGATGCTTTGGATGCCCGTGACGGTGCCGATGTGGTTTCCGCTTGTCATGGCGGCGCTGATTACGGTCGTGCGTTCGCTGTTTGTGTATTTCGGCCACCGCGTGTTTAACCCCGCGGTGCTGTCTGCATGCGTGATGGGGCTGTTTTTTCCGCAGTATACCGAACGCTTTACCAAGCCGTTTGCGTATTTCCACGCATTGCAATGGAACATCGACCCGCGTCTGGTGGATGCGTACAGAGTCAAGACGCCGCTGGATATTTTGCAGGACGGTATGCTGTACAGCGACGGCGCGTTTGCACAGATCTACGGCTTTGCCTCGGGCGCAATGGGTGCGGTCGCGGTCGCAACGCTTGTGATGGGCGGTGTGTGGCTGTATCTGCGAAAACTGCTTTCGCTTCGTGCAACGGCGGGATTTTTGGCAACGTCTTTGGTGTTTGCTATGGCTTTTTCCCCAGAGAATGCCGATATGTGGACATATTCTTATCTGTATTTGCTGTCGGGCGGCATCGTGTATGCGTCTGTTTTTGCGGTCAATGATATTTCGTCCGTGCCGTGTACCGAAAACGGTAAGTTTGCGTTTGGTATCCTTGCGGGCGGATTGACGTTTGCGTTCCGTGCTTTTTTGGGCGGGGACGGTGTGCTGTATGCGGTTTTGGTCTGCAATTTGCTGACACCGCTGTTGGAGCATCTGACGCGCGAGAAGCCTTATTATGCCGTTTTGCGTCAGCCAAAGAGCAAGCAACCGCAAGCCGAACAGCCCGAGGGGGAAGTGCAGGCATGAAAAACGAAATCGTAACACTTCAAATCACAGATCTCAACCCCGACGGCAACGGTGTCTCGCGCACTGCCGCGGGGCTTGTTGTCTTTACGCCCCTGACAGCGCCGGGGGATATTGCAAGCGTACGTATTATAAAAGAAACAAAATCCTACGCGGTGGGGAAGCTGGAGGAGCTTTTGTCTCCTTCTCCCGACCGAATTGACCCCGATTGCGATACATACAAACGCTGCGGGGGATGCGTGTACCGTCATTTGTCGTTTGATGCGGAAAACAAGCTCAAAAAACAGACGGTCGAAAACGCGATGAAACGCATCGGACATCTTGACTGCAAGGTGGAAGACACCGTGTGCTTTGGCATGGAACGCTACCGCAACAAGGTTGCGTATCCGCTTTCGGGGGGTACATTTGGCTATTATGCGCGTCACACGCATGCGATCGTGGAGCACGAAACCTGCCCGTTGCAGGACGATTTGTTTACCAAAATCGCAATGTTCCACGTGAAACAATCCGAAAAGCATCACATTCCGATGTGGAACGAGAAGTCGCACGCAGGCGTTCTGCGCCATCTTTTGATGCGCAAAAACCGAAAAGGGGAGTACACGGTCTGTTTTGTCGCTTCCAAGCGGTTTGATAAGGCAGTTTTGCTTGAGGAAGAGCTGATGCAGGCGTTTCCCGAGGTGATCGGTGTCTCTTTAAATCTCACTCCCACGTCGGGAAATGTCATTTTGGGCAATGAAACGATTTGTCTGGCAGGGGAGTCGGTTTTGCGTGACGAGCTTTGCGGCAAGACGTTTGAGATTTCGCCGACGGCGTTTTATCAGGTTAATGCAGACTGTGCGGAGGCGATGTACCAAAAAGCCGCCGAGCTGGCAGAACTGCCCGACGGGGGAGTGTTGCTTGATTTGTATTGCGGTGCAGGCACGATCGGATTGTCCAT
>JAFQII010000094.1 GCA_017397605.1 Clostridia bacterium | reverse complement strand
CGTCTTGAAACATTTTACCCCGAAATTGAATATGTAAATCGTCTTATGACACATAGTGGGGGGCAAAAGGTTGTCAGATTCTACGATTTGGACGGCAATTTAATTGAAGTAGGAACACCGATATAATCAACAGATTCCAATAGGTTGAACAGTTTAAAAAATAAGAATTTGACGAGGTAATATTGTATGTGGTTTGTACTCGCATTACTGTCTGCAATATTTGCAGCACTTACCTCTATACTGGCGAAGGCCGGCATAGAAGGTGTCAACTCAAATCTTGCAACAGCAATAAGAACCGTTGTGGTAGTTGTTATGGCTTGGGGAATGGTTTTCCTCACGAATGCACAAAATGGAATTGCAGAAATTAGTAAACGGAGTTGGCTGTTTCTCGTTCTATCGGGATTGGCAACGGGTGTCTCATGGCTTTGCTATTATAAGGCATTACAGTTGGGTGATGCATCCAAAGTTGTGCCAATTGACAAGTTGAGTGTTGTAATCACATTGATTTTGGCGTTCGTGTTTTTACACGAACAGTTTACAACGAAATCCTTGATAGGTTGTATACTGATTGGAATTGGAACTATGGTAATGGTTCTTTAATTTCTTTATCAAACCGTTAGATAAATTCCAATTTATCGAATAACGAACGCCGACAGATTTTTGGGGGAATCTGTCGGCGTTCATTATTTGTTTACTGCGGAGCAAAACTGCACCATATGAACCAACTGACTATAAGCTCTCCGCTAATTGTGCACGCGCTTCGGGAGTTTTTTGTATTTTTTCCAGGCTGTCTTTTTTGATCTCGTCTTTGAGCTTCATCAGCCAGTCGGAGTGGTTTACCTGCTCCTGTCCGTAGGTGAGGTTTGCCTCATATTCCAGCGGAAGCCACGTGTCCAGCGGCGCTTCGTTGTGGGACAAGAGCGTTTCCATCTTGTCGAGCGCCTTGTACAGCTTGGCTTCTTCCGTTTCGAGCGCGTTCATCTCGGCAAACAGCGCCGTCAGCTCGGTTCGGTACGGCTCGTCGAGTATCGACAGCAGGCGTTCCACGGCGCGGTCCTCTTCCCGCTCGTGCGCGTCCGTTTTGTCAAACGCGGGGATGTCGCCCGTGATCGCTTCGCCCCAGTCGTGCACCAGGCACATTTTGATCACCTTGCCGATGTCCGCATGCGGAAACTCGTCCGCGCAAAGCATCGCCATCGCCGCCAAGCGCCACGAATGCTCCGCGACCGACTCGCGCCTGCCCGTCGACGTCCACGAATGCCGCGTGTTGCACTTGAGCTTTTCGATTGCCGCCATAAATTCGATCAGTTTACGTTGTTGCATAGGGGGGGACCTTTCTGTTGAGGTTCTGCCTCATACTCCGCTTAAACCTTTTTCTTTTGAAAAAGAAAAAGGTTTAAGAATCCAAAAAGAAACCTGATTGCCGAAAGCTAACCAAGTCGGCGCAATGCTTTTGCAATAGCATTACCGCATCCCGCCGACGTCAAAAACGTCGCTTTGCGCCGTTTTTGTAAGCACGGCATACAATAAATTTACAATTTGCGGTGAGCAAATTGTTACCGAAACTTTCGCGAAGCGAAAATATCACACGCGAAGCGTATATCACTCGCACGAGACGCAGTCGATGTGGAAATATCACTGCGACCGCAGGGAGCAATATCACGGCGCGCGACGCGTCAAAGCGCCCTCACCAGCGTCTTGTAAACCTCGCGCGCCATCAAAAGCTGTCCCAAGTCGTTGGGGTGGAGCGCGTCGACGGTGCAGAGGTCGCGCATCGGGCCGCGGAACATGTCCGTGCCGTCGATAAAATACACGTTCTTGTCGCCTGCGGCGATTGCGGCATCGTAGGTTTCTTTGACAATTTTCACACGCTCAAAGTCCTCGGGTCTGTCTTCAAATGTCCAGACGTGCGTCATGATAACGATGGGAAGGTCGGGATTGAGGCGGCGGACCGTCTCAAAGAACAGACGGTGCGTCTCGCGCAGGTGCTCGACCGAGGGGGAATTGTAGTCGTAGTCCATGACAAAGGCAGACAGCTCACGCGTGCCGATGTATTCCGCCACGACCTGCTCGCCCATTGCAGAGCCCGAGAAGCCGAAGTTACGGCAGTCCGCGTCCAGAGCACGGCAGACGATGTTGCAGTAGGAGTTGCCCGGTCTGCCGACGCATCCGCCCTGGGTAATCGACGAGCCGTAGAACGCAATCGCTTTGTACGCGCGCTTGGTCGGGCAGGCGATCTTTGCATCTGCGGGGAACCCGAAACGGACGGACTGCACACCGCCGTAGAGGGGGAAATTGACCTGCACTTCCTTGAGTCCCTCTCCCACGCGCATCGTGTCTTTCATCGCCTCGGGCGTGCCGACAAACATCTGCATGTTGCCGCCCGAGTAGCGTCTGTCCGTACCCGTGCCGACCAGCATGTCAAAGCCGTATACACCGCGGTTGCAAAAATGGTTCATGCCCACGATCGCACCGCGCAGCTTGGCGTCGATGACAACCTCCGACGCGTCGGTGATAAAGCGTGCGGTCACGCCGGGCGTGCACTGTGCAAGCCCAAAGTTTGCGCCCGAGAGCTTGTCTTTTTTGGTGACGTCAAAGCGGTAGTACTCGCCCCCGTTCTCCGAAGGCTGATCGATACCGCCGAGCGCGATGTAGTCGCAATATGCGGCGTCGAGATAAATCAGTCCGTCCGCCTCGGGCGTGCCGAGAGAGGACACTGGGACAAAGGTGCGGTCCTCCAAGCGCTCCATCGAGGGCTTGGGCGGTGCAAAGGGTGTCTCAAGCATCATGGTGTGTATGTTCCTTTCAAAAATCGTTCTTTGCTTTCAATATACCACACGCGTCGGGATTTTGCAAGAGAAAGTTCGTTTTCTTTTTACAATACGGAAATGTTTTTTGCAGTTGACAATCGCGCAAATATTTGGTAAAATCAAACGTAGAAAGCAAGGTGTTTTTTATGATCGGAAATACACTGTTGGTCATCAACCCCGTCTCGGGCAAGGGCGAAGCAAGATTTGAGCTGTTACCCATCGTGACGCGCCTTTCGGAAGCAGGCTGTGAGGTCACGGTGTTCCCCACGCGTGCCGACACGGACAATGCAGAAGAGATCGCGTCCCGCCTGCGCGCGAGCCACAGCTACGACATGGTCGTCGCGGTCGGCGGCGACGGAACGCTCAACCTCACCGTCGAGGGCGTTTTGCGATCTGCAAAAAAAGTGCCGATCGGCTATATTCCGCTTGGCACGACCAACGACTTTGCGTCGTCGCTGGGCATTCCGTCGGACACGGACGATGCAATCGCGCACGTACTGGCGGGTGAGCCCGTTCCGCACGACATCGGTCTGTTTGGGGACCGCCATTTTACTTACATCGCGTGCTGCGGTGCGTTTACGGAATCGTCCTACAGCACCAATCAGACGCTCAAGAGCATCTTTGGGCACGCGGCGTACGTGTTCGGCGCACTTCCCTCTCTGGCGTCCATCCGCCCGATCGAAATGACGGTCAAAACCGACTGCGAAACGATCACGGGCAAGTACCTGTTCTGCGCGCTGTCCAATACGACGACGGCGGGCGGTTTTGTCAAGCTGGACGGCCAGGGCGTCGATTTTTCGGACGGGCTGTTTGAGCTGATCCTGATCGGCTATCCGCAGGATCTGATCGACGCGGGCAGGGTGGCAAAAAAGCTCGCCACGGCAAACATGAACGATCCGCTGATCGTCATCCGCCATATCACCGCGTGTGAAATCACGCTCGGCGCACCGCTCGGCTGGTCTTTGGACGGCGAAGACGGCGGAAAAATGGGTACTGTACACCTTTCTGTACAAAAAAGTGCCATAGAAATCCTTAAATAACCAAAAAACACTTGACGGAAACGTTTTTTGCGTGTATAATAGGAATGTTAAAGTAATCTCACTTGGAGGTAAAAATCGTGAATTACACAAAAGCGACAAGCATTGCCCGCTTTACGTTGTTGGTTCTCGTGATTGTCGCGCTGATGACCTTTGCCATCGGCGGCGTTTACATCACGGACGACTTGCAGATGCAGGGCATTTTTGAGGAGGGAACGATTCGTCTCGGTCTTGACCTTGCAGGCGGTTCTTCCATCACCTATCAGGCAGAAAACGACGGCAAAGAAATTACGCAGTCGGGCATGGACAGCGTTCTCGAAGTCATGCGTAACCGTCTGGACAACGCAGGTTATACCGAGGCGTTGGCATATCTCTACGGCGACGACATGCTGGTCATCGAGCTTCCCAGCGTGGACGACCCCACGTCCGAAGCACTCAACTTTATGCAGACCGCAAAGCTTGAGTTTATCATCGAAGGCGAGAAAAAAGCCGTTTTGACCGGTGAAGACGTTGAGAGCGCAGTCGCAGGCTGGCGCCAGGACGAAAAGTCCGGCGAAGTTGTCTACTGCGTCAACCTTGAGTTTAACGCGGCAGGCGAAAAGAAGTTTGCAGACGCAACCAAGACCTGCGCGGCAAACAAGAAGACCTTGGGCATCTACGTCGACGGTCAGCTCATTTCCGCACCCTCTGTTGACTCCAGCTACAAAAACACCGGTATCACCGGCGGCAAGGCTGAGATCAGCGGCTCTTTCACCTCTTTTGAAGAGGCTGAGGCTCTCGCGTTCAACATCGACGCAGGTGCATTGCAGTACAACCTCAAGCAGGTCAGCATGGAATCCGTCAACGCGACGCTCGGCGAGGATGCACTGCGCATCTCTCTGATCGCGGGCGGCATCGGTCTGCTGTTGGTTATGATCTTTATGTGCATTTACTACCGTGTCAGCGGCGCATGGGCTTCCATCGCACTGGTCGGCTACACCGCACTCTTCTTCCTCGTACTGATCATCGGTCAGTTTAACCTCACGCTCACCGGTATCGCAGGTATCGTCCTTTCGATCGGTATGGCGGTCGACGCAAACGTCGTCATCTTTGAGCGTATGAAAGAAGAAATAAACGCAGGTAAGACCGTCAAGGGCGCAATCAACAGCGGCTACAAGCGCGCACTGTGGGCGATTCTCGACTCCAACATCACGACGCTGATCGCATGCTTTGTGCTGTACTTCTTCGGCACGGGTACGATCAAGGGCTTTGCGACCACGCTGGGCATCGGTGTTTTGATCTCCCTGTTCACCGCGCTGGTCGTCACCCGCGTGCTTTTGAACCTCGGCGTCGGCATGGGTCTGACCAATATCAAAGCCTACAAGAGCGGATTTGGAGGTAAGACCAATGCTTAAGAATTTTCACTTTATCAACAACAAAAAAACCACGCTGATCATCGTCGGTGCGGTTCTGCTCGTCGGCATCCTCTCGTTTGTGATCCGCGGCTTTAACATCGGCATCGACTTTACGGGCGGTTATGAAGCGACCATCGATCTCGGCGAGACGGTCTCCCAAGAGATCGCCGACGATATCAAAGACATCATCACTGCCGAAAAGACGCTCGGCGCAGAGTACGCAGACTCGATCACCTTCAGCGAAACTTCCGTCAAGATCGAGAGCAAGGCAGAAATGACCGCAGAACAGCAAAACAAAATGGTCGAGCTGATCTGCGAGAAATACACCAAAGCAAGCACGGAAGTTGACATCAGCAACATCTCCGCTGTCATCGGTACCAAGATGCTGTGGAACGCACTGCTTGCAGTTTCGATCGCGGCTGTTTTGATGCTCGTTTACATCGGTTTCCGCTTTGAAGTTGCATCCGGCTTTGCTGCAGTCATCTGTCTCTTGCACGACTTGTTTATCATGCTCGTGTTCTATTCCTTACTGCAGATTCCGATCACTTCTTCCGTCATCGCTGCATTCCTGACCATTCTCGGTTACTCGATCAACGCGACGATCGTCGTATTTGACCGTATCCGCGAGAACCGCAAAAAGCTTGACGGCGTTTCCTTCGGCGACGTGGTCAACACCAGTATCCACGAGACCATGGGCAGATCGGTCAACACGACCATCACCACTGTTCTGACCATCGGCGCGATCTTTGCCGCATGCGCGATCGCAGTCATTGTCTCCCCCACCTCCAACCTCGACGGTCTGTGCCGTGGAGCACGGCATTCAGAACGCG
>JAFQII010000007.1 GCA_017397605.1 Clostridia bacterium | reverse complement strand
TCGATGATACCGATGTCGCGGTCAACCGCCTCTCGCATTTGGTAGACCAAGTTCTGAAACAATTTGTTGCTCATTTTTCCTGCTCCTTCACAATATATATGGAATCACGTCAAGACTTTGAGATTCAAAAAATGCGTTTTACACGACTGTGTATTGCGCATTTTTATGAATCGTTACTATATTCTACAATATTTTTGTTCAAATTGCAATACCCTTTTGAAAAGTTTTACAAAAAAAACAACCCAAATTTGGGCAAAATGCGAGATCGGAGCTTTCGCAAGAGAAAAGAGAAGAGAGAAAAGAGAAGAGAAACGGAAATCATTTGCAAGCAAATGATCATTCAATATATACAATATATACAATCAGGTTGCTTTGCGAAGCAAGCTGCCGCATCTTTTCACGCTTCACTCTTCGCTTTTCACCGCATCTGTCCGTTTTATTGGACATACACTCCCGTATACTGTTCTCGTAAACAAAAACAACACACGAAAGGAAGACACACATGGAAATCAGAGTCACATCACGAACCGTACGCGAGGGATTGCTCGGCATGGCAAAGGGCTTCTTTTATACATCCGGTATCGTAGCGGTTCTCACGCTGATCTGCCGTCTGGTTGCTTGACGGCAAACACCCCGTAGCGGGTTTTCAATCTGCCGAAGATGCGACGAGCGGGCTTTTGCAAGAGGAGCAAAAACGCCGCGTTGGACAAGGCGTATACTGCCGTGACGGGCAGAGCCGTAACCACCGCCGCGGCAAAGCGCGGCAGCGCAAATGCGCCTTCTGCGGAGAGGACGGTCCAGACATCCATCAAAAGGGAATACAGCACGCCCGAGAGCACGCCAAAGAGCAGGAGCGGCACGCGGCGTTCTCTCATCGTACGTGCAAAACATCCTGCGAGCAGTCCGACCAACCCCCACGCAAACATCTGAAACGGCGTCCAGCTTCCCAAGCCAAACGCCATGCCGGATACCAACGCGGACAGCGCACCTACCGCAAAGCCCGCCTCGCATCCGAGATACACGCCCGCAAGCACCACGACAGCCGTGACGGGCTTGACACCGGGCAGTGCAAAAAACGCAATGCGGCTCACCGCAGAAAAAGCCACCAGCGAAGCAAGGATCATTACCTCTGCCGCTGTGTGGTCTTTTTTTTCAAAAGAGACAAACGGCGGAACCAGTGCAAGCACCGCCACCGCAAGCATCGCCGCCGCTTCCGCGCGTTCAAACGGCAAAAAAGCTCCCAAAACGACCGCAAGCGGAATGAGAACCAGCCATATTATTAAGGAAAGCGCCTTCTGCCCGCGCATCTCTCTACCCGCTTTCAATTTTGCATTTTACATTTTGCATTTATTATACTCCTTTTCGACCTGTTTGTCAATCGTAAACAATCTGTGAAATGCCTTGACAAAAAATCGTCTTTTGCATAAAATAGTTAAATGGTTAACAATTAACCCCGCTTAACTTTTTTTGATACAAGGAGCATTTATGGAAGAACTGGATCAGGAGCGCGTGCGGCAGGCGATCGTGCTGTTTATGGCAAACAACCGCCGGCACCGCCGCGTCTTTGACAAGCTGGTGCAAGAATTGGGCATGAGCAACTCCCAGCACCGCCTTTTGATGCATCTCCACCGTACGGACTGCACGCCGTCGCAGACGGAGATCGCACACACCTTTGAGGTCAGCACCGCCGCGATCGCGGTCGCGCTCAAAAAGCTGGAGAAAAACGGCTACATTCACCGCTGTGCGGCGATCGAGGACAGCCGATACAAAGAGATTTCCCTCACCGAAAAGGGTGAGGAGGTCGTACAAAAAACACACCGCATGTTTGCGTCCGCCGATCTGGCAATGTTTGCGGATTTTTCACATGAGGAGCTGGAGACCTTTATGGTCTGCCTCGAAAAAATGAAAACCACCCTGCGCGAGCTGGAAACGGGTGAGAAACAGCTCCCGCGCATCCGCGGCATCCACGTGCATGAGATTCTTGCGGGTGCGGGAAAGGAGTCGACCTGATATGGCAAAACAGACCAAAAAAATCAATTGGGCAAAATACGCCAAGCCGTACTTGCCGTATTTTATCATCGGTCCGCTTTGCATGATCGTCGAGGTCATCGGCGAGGTGCTCATGCCGTTTTGTCTGTCGCGCGTCATCAACGGCGCGGCGGAGCACGGCTGGACGTACGCGGTTTCCAACGCGGGGCTGATGGTCATCATCGCCGTTTTGATGATGGCGGGCGGCGTCGGCGGCGCATATTTCGGCGCAAAAGCGTCCGTCAATTTTGCGGCCGACCTGCGCAGTGATATCTATGCAAGGGTACAAAAGTTTTCGTTTGCCAACATCGACCGCTTTTCGACGGGCTCGCTGGTCACGCGTCTGACCAACGACGTCACGCAGGTGCAGAATATGGTGGGCATGCTTTTGCGCATGGCGCTTCGTTCGCCGGGCATGCTGATCGGTGCGCTGATCATGGCGATCTCGCTCCGTCCGTCTCTGGCGGCGGTGCTGGCGGTAACCATTCCGCTGATGCTGTGCTGTATCGGCTTTCTGATCTACAAGAGCTACCCGATGTTTGCCAAGGTGCAAAGCAAGATCGACCGCCTCAACAACACCGTGCAGGAAAGCGTCACCAACGTCCGCGTGGTCAAATCCTTTGTCCGCGAGGATTTTGAACAGCAAAAATTCTTCGACGCCAACCGCGACCTCAAGGACACGGGCATCCGCGCGTCCAAGATTATGATCTTTATGTCTCCCGTGATGACGCTGTTTATGAACGCGACGACCATTGCCGTGCTGTGGTTCGGCAGTCAGATGGTCTACGGCGAGGCAATGCCGATCGGCGACCTTTCGGCGTTTTTGACTTACGTCACGCAGATCCTTTCGTCGCTCATGATGGTCACGATGATGCTGATGATGTTCTCCCGCGCACTCGCGTCCGCAAAGCGTATCGCCGAGGTGCTGGGCGAGGAGATCACGCTGACCGACGAAAACGCTTCCCATCCCGAACGCACCGTCGGCGAGGGCAGAATCGAGTTCAAAAACGTCACCTTCCGCTACTACAAAAACAGCGAGGGCAAGGTGCTTGACAACATCAACCTGACGATCGAGCCGCGCTCCGTCGTGGGCATCATCGGCTCAACGGGCTGCGGCAAAACGACGCTCGTGTCGATGATTCCGCGTCTGTACGACGTCGACGAAGGTCAGGTACTGATCGACGGCGTGGACGTGCGCGACTACAGCTTGTACAATCTGCGCGAGGGCGTGGGCATGGTACTGCAAAAGAATGTCCTCTTCTCGGGCTCGATCGCAGACAACCTGCGCTGGGGCGACGAGGAAGCCACCGACGAACAGCTCGTCTCCGCGGCGGAAAGCGCGCAGGCGCACGGCTTTGTGTCTTCGTTTAAAGGCGGGTACGAATACGACCTCGGTCAGGGAGGCAAAAACGTCTCCGGCGGTCAAAAACAGCGTCTCTGCATTGCGCGCGCCCTGCTCAAAAAGCCAAAAATCCTGATTCTGGACGACTCCACCAGTGCGGTTGACACCGCGACGGAAGCGCGCATCCGCGAGGCATTTTACGGCTCGCTTGCCGACTCCACCAAGATCGTCATTGCACAGCGCATTTCGTCCGTCAAGGACGCCGACATGATCATCGTGATGAACGACGGCAAGATCACGGGCGTCGGCACGCATGACGAACTGCTCGCAACCAACACGGAATACCAAGAGATCTATTACTCCCAGACAGATCGCAAAACGGACGGAGAGGAGGCGGTGCAGAATGGCTAAACGTACACTCGAAGAACTGCAAAAGCAGTACGCCCGCGCCGTCACCGCGGGACGCAGAGGTCCGGGCGGACCGGGCCCCCGACGCGGCGGTCCCCACGCCAAGGGCAAGCCCAAAAATACGGGCGCGACCGTCCGCCGTTTGCTCTCCTACGTCGGCAAATACAAGGGAAGACTGATTCTTGTGCTTTGCTGTATGCTGGTCAGCACGCTGACATCACTGCTCGGCTCTTATATGCTCGCACCGATCCTCAACCGCATCCAGATTGAGATCGCTGGGGAAGGCTCCGTTTCGTGGACGCCGATCGGCAAGGTCGTCGACGGCGTTCTGACGCGTATCACCGAGATTCCCTTTGTCGGCGACCTGCTCAACGCCGGGCGGTTCCAGGCGATTGCAACCTACGTCCTTGCGGCGGTGTTCGTTCTCGCGTGCGTCTTCCTGATCGGCGTTTGCAGCAACTACCTGCAGGCGAGATTGATGATCGCGGTGTCGCACTCCGCATCGGAATCCATCCGCAACGATTTGTTTGCAAAGCTCCAAAAGCTCCCTGTCCGCTATTTTGACACCAACACGACGGGCGAGATCATGTCGCGCTTTACCAACGACGTCGACAACGTCGAAATGATGATCAACAACTCGCTGACGAGCCTTGTTTCGGGCGTGATCTCGCTGATCGGAACGTTTGTCTTTATGGTCACGACCAATGTTTGGCTGTCGCTGGTCACGGTGCTGTTTCTGCCGATCTTTGCCAAGGGCGGCCAGGCGCTCGCCAAACGCTCGGGCAAATACTATTCGGGACAGCAAGCCGCCCTCGGCGCGGTCAACGGCTACATCGAAGAAACCGTCACGGGCTCCAAGGTCGTCAAGGTCTTTAACCACGAATCCCACTGCTCCGAGGAATTTGACATGCTCAACGACGACCTGCGCGGCAAACAGTTCAAGGCGCAGTTCTGGGGCGGTATCATGGGTCCCGTCATGGGCAACACCAGCCAGATCGCCTATGCGATCACCGTCGGCTTGGGCGGTGTGCTGATCGCCACGCGCGGCTTCGGTGCGGGCGACTTAACGGTGTTTGCCAACTATTCCAGACAGTTTTCCATGCCGATCAACATGATTTCCCAGCAGATGAGCACGATCTTTGCGGCATTGGCGGGTGCGGAACGCGTCTTCGGCGTCATGGACACCGATCCCGAGACGCCCGATCCCGCAGGCGCGGACGACATGCCGTTCTTGCGCGGACACGTGGAGCTTAAGGACGTGACGTTCGGTTACGTTCCCGACAAAACGATCCTCAAAAACATCTCCCTCTACGCCAAGCCGGGCCAAAAGATCGCCTTTGTCGGCTCGACGGGCGCGGGCAAAACGACGGTCACGAACCTGCTCAACCGTTTTTATGACATCGAGTCGGGCGAGATCACGATCGACGGCGTGCCGATCAAGCAGATCAAGCGCGACGTTTTGCGCAAGAACATTGCGATGGTCTTGCAGGACACGCATCTCTTTACGGGCACAGTCATGGAAAATATCCGTTACGGCAGGCTGGACGCGACCGACGACGAGGTCATCGCGGCGGCAAAAACCGCGTACGCGCACAGCTTTATCACCCGCCTGTCCGACGGCTACAACACGATGATCGAGGGCGACGGTGCCAACCTCTCGCAGGGACAGCGCCAGCTGCTCAACATCGCGCGCGCCGCGTTGTCCAAAGCGCCGATCCTCGTCCTCGACGAGGCGACCAGCTCGGTCGACACCCGTACCGAGCGCCACATCGAAAAAGGCATGGACGCGCTCATGGCGGACAGAACGACCTTTGTCATCGCGCACCGCCTTTCACCGTGCGCAACTCCAATGCGATCATGGTGCTGGAGCAAGGCGAGATCATCGAGCGCGGCAGCCACGACG
>JAFQII010000093.1 GCA_017397605.1 Clostridia bacterium | reverse complement strand
GGTCCAGTGCAGAAGACCATGCTGCTGCCCAGACTTCCAGAGAACCGGTGTTGATCTTGGTCAGTGCCTGCGTGTCGCAAACGACCTCGACATCCCAGCCCAAGCTGTTGAGCAATGCCGCCGCATCGCGGAATACCTTGTAGGTCGGGTGGTCCTGTAAGCTGGAGCCTGCGATCGTAAACTTGACCTTGAGCTCGGAGTCGCCTGCGGAAACGCCTGCTTCCTGCATGTATTTTTCGATGTTGGCAACTGCAACGGATTCGTTCCAGGTACCGAGCGGCGGGTAGTCAAAGCCGTTGTCGGTCGCGTCTGCACCCTTCGGGTGAGCCCAGCTGACCTTGGACATGGGCCAGAAGATCTGTTCTGCGGTACCTGCACGGTAGTAGTCGAGTGCCAACGAGGTGTTCATTGCGCACATGATTGCTTTACGCAGGTTGATATCATTAACCTTCGCGGAGTTGATACCGATATAACCGTAACCGAGCTGATCGGTGGTCAGGGTGATCATACCCTTGGAGGACAGATTCTCAAGCTTTTCGTAGTTGTCGGTGGTCAGTGAGGGAGAGATGTAGTGAACATTTCCTTCCTCGAGAGCGGCAATCGCGTTTGCGGAGCTGACGACCTGATAACGGATCTTTTCGATCTTGGCATTGGCAAGACCTGCGCCAACGGTCTCAAAGTTGTTGTTTGCCTTGAAATATACAACGTTGTTGGTATAGAAATCGCTTTCGGAAGGCTTGTCGTCGTTCTTGGCGTTGGTTGCTTTATAAGCACCTGCGCCCATCGGGATCTTGATGTTTCTGGTGGACTGAACGGTCTCCGCCATAAAGTCAAAGCTTGCAAACTCGACACCGAACTTATTGTTTGCGATATCGACACCGACTTTACTGCCCTCGCCGTAGTAATGCTGAGGAGCAATGGTCAGAGAGAAGTTCCAGATCGCCTTGGGGTCAACGCCGTCGATGGTGATCTGCAAAACGTCGTATTCGGACGCGTTGGTAACCGTACCGTCTGCGTTATGGCCGGATGCTACGGTGTAGTTCGTGCCGTTGACCGTGATCGCACTGCCTGCTTTATCGGTGTGGCCGAGCGAAACGATACCCGAAATGTTCGGAACAGCCAGCGTACCGTCATCGGAAACATTTGCGTGCAAAATCACTTCTTTTGCTTTTGCGGTAAACTCGGTGTTGAGCGTTGCCGCGGTTGCCCAGTACTGCAAAATGATGTTGAGTTCTCTTGCGATCTTGTCATTGTAGATATAATCGATCGCCGCTTCTTTGGTGGTGATGGAAGAAGGATATGCGGGAGTCATCTTCTCGATCGTGGTACGGTCGATCTTGCCGTCTGCGCCTTCTGCGTACTCTACTTCCACGTAGCCCTCGGTGTACATGAAGCAGAAGACTTCATCCTTAAATTCCTCGTAATTGCTGTAGGGCTTGTCGATGTAGGATTCCTGCGCACTGACGTAGTCGGTCTCGAGCTCTTCTTTAAAGAGTTTGAGCGCGTACTCGTAGTCGGCAAGCAGGTTTTTGTTGGTCACCTCATCGGGGTTGTTGGAGATCGCGTTCTGGTAGCCGCTGCTGACAGAATGCGCATTGATTGCCGCCTTCATTGCTTCGTAGCCGACCTCTTTGGTCGCAGAAGCGTTGACCTGCGAGTTGAACAGGTTGATCAGCTCGTTGAGACGTGCGGACGCGCGGGAAGCCGCCTGCGAGGAGATCAGAGAGTCGCTGTCGTCGGAGTTGGAGCCGACCGTCTGCGTTCTGTACTCCGAAAGACCGAGAATGTCGGTGGAGTACAGCGTATTGGAGCCCGTGTAAACCGGGTCAAGATAGACATAGTAGTTAAACAGCACGTCTTCCATGGTCAGCGGGTGGCCGTCGGAGAATTTGATGCCGTTTTTGAGGACGAACGTGTACGTAACCGTACCGTCATCGTTTTCGACGATATCGTAATCCTTGGTAACAACGGCTTCGTTGTCGCCGTATGCAACCTGGATTTCGCCGCCGACATACTTCGCGCCGAGCATGCTGATCTGCGTCATGGAAACGATCGTGCCGTCGGGAGCGGAGGTGTAGAAGAAGGGATTGAACAAGCCGTCAAGCTGTTCGGTCATAATGACAAAGGCATCGACATCGCCGCCTTTGTTACCCGAGCATCCGGCGAGTACACCGACGCACATTACCATGCACAGGAGAAGGGATAAGAGTCTTGTTTTCATTTTAGCACCTTTTCTATATGAGTTTTTTATTACAAAACTTAAGAGACAAATTCCACGGTAACGGTATTGCCGTCCGTCGTGATCTTGACACTGTCGGGGTTTTCGCCTGTGGAAACGCAGGTGATCTCCGCCGTTTCGATCACGGAGTCATCACCCATACCGCAAACCAGACCGATCGAATAGTCAGTCACACCAAAATAGCATCCCGAGTCGATCTGCAGCGTACTGTTTTTGATCGCAACACCGTCCAAAGCGGCATCCTTGGAGATCGTGCCCGCCAGCAAGCCAAAGCTTGCGCCTGTGACACGCGTACCCTTTTCGATCGTAAAGGTGACGTTTTCAAGCGTCAGATCGGTGATGCTCGCGTCCTCAGTCAAGTGGCCGAACAAGCCTGCGTTGACCTTGGAGTTGTTTGTCTGGGAAACCGTAATGTTCTTGAACGTGTATCCGTTGCCCTTGATCTCACCCGAGAAATTGCCGTACATAAATGACGTAGGCCAGATTTCATCCGTAAAGTCAAGGTCTGCGCAAATCTCGTAGTGACCCGTCAGACTTGCATTGTCGGAGAGCTGTTCTGCGGTATAAATGCGATACCACTCGCCTTCCGTCCAATCGATGTAGAGCTTGGCGACGGATTGCTCCGCGGAACCGTTTTCCGTGTTCAGCTTGCCGGGATGCGTAAAGGTCTCGCCTTCGAGCACCTGCTCGCCGGACGCATCGGTGGATACGCTTGCAAACGTGTAGCCCTTTTTCTCGGGGAAATCGTGCATATCAATCGCACCCGTTTCGGTGCTCCACGCGGGGAGCGTCACGGTCTGCTTGACAGTCGGATCGAGCGTCAGCGTGCTGATCAGCTCACCCGATGCACGGTCGTAGAATTCCACCTCAAACAGCGGAACCCATGCCGCATACAGCGTCAGAACGGGCGTCTCCGCAGAATAGGTGCCGTTGGGATCGACCTCCAGACGGTCGGCGGCAAAATCCCATCTGTCCGCATAGGTATAGGCATCGGCTTCGCCGCCCGCAACCTCGTTGCGGACAGCGTACCAGCCTGCCAGAAAATATCCGTTTTTGATCGCGGAAAACGCGTCGTTGCCTCTTGCGGCATTATCGGGAGAAAGCAGGGCGATCTCCGCTTTGCCGCTTGCGTTCTTTGCAAGCTCGGCAAGGTTATAGGAATCCACGATCACCGAAGTGTTGGTGGTAAAAATACCGCCGTTGGCGTCATATTTGACGCTGATATTATACTGCTGATCGTTATTGACCTCATACGGCGTTTTTTCCGCACTGCAGCCCGATGCGCAAAGCAGGGCGGCAAGGCACAAAGCCGCAAGCAGAATTGTTTTTGTCAAGTGTTTCATTGGTTTTCTCCGTCTCTCGCTTCTTCTGCGTTTTCTGCCTTTTTCTTGCCCAGAACCATGTAGAGGCAGAAGATGATCAGCGCGACCGCAAACAGCAATGCCACGATCGTCAAAACGTCGGCAAGATCCAATCCGCCGTCGGGCTCGGGATCGTCAACCGTATCATCGGGTACGGGTGCCAGCGCGGCAATACGCTGTTCTGCCGAAACGAGCTTGGAATAGTTGGTGACCAGCGCCATCTGCTCGAGCGTTGCGATCTTATCATAAGCCTCGCGTGCCGCTTCAACCAGCGCTTTGTCGCTGTACGCAACCTTTTCGGGAATCGCGTCGATCGCTTCGATCGCCGCAATCGTCACATCATCGGGTGCGGCAGGACCGTCGATCCGATAATCAAAGTACATGCCGCAGATATACGAGTCATAGCCGACACCGTTGACAGGGCTGACCATGATCAGCTTGTTGTCCACATAACCGACATAATCGACAAAGTTCGCACCGTAGAATACGTTGGAGTACTGTCCGCCCGTCGCGTTCCACATAAAGTACGGAACAAGTCCCATACCCGTGATCGAAACCTCGTTGCCGTTGTAATCGGTGTATTCGCCGAAATCACCCGTACCGGGGATGTGCTCGTAGGACTCGTAGTATGCAGGATCAAATTCTTCTTCAAAGATCGGCACGATGTAGCTGCCGAACACAACAAGCTCCAGCGCTTCGCACGCGTAGAACGCCTTATGTCCGATCGCCGTGGTCATGTAAGGCATTTTGATGCGTACCACATCACTGCCCGCAAACGCATATGCGCCGATACGAACCGTTCCGCTTGCAACCGCCACATCCTCGTTGTAAATACCTGCGTAAGTGATCAGCTCCACGCCCTCGGCGGTATCGTAGTAGAGAGAACCGTCGATGACGTGCACGTTTTCGCTGATGTCAAAGGTGTAGACGATCTTATCGTAGGTCTTGCCGTTTACCTCTTCCGTTTCGGTCAAGGAGAACGGTTCAAGCTTACACATTGCAAAGGGGTTTTCGCCCAACGTCTCGAGCTTTTCGCCAAGCGTCACTTCAAACGGCGTGACTTCTTCTTTGATAAATGCGTTGTCGCCGATCGAAACGGCACCGCTCAGATCTGCCTTGTTCAGTGCGACGTAAGCAAACGCATAGTCGCCGATTTCGGTTGCCGCGTGCAGATTGACAACTTCGCCGAGCGGATCACAATACGCAAACGCACCCTCGCCGATGACGGTACCGTCTGCGCAAAGCGTGACAGAAGCCAGCTCACGGCAGGAAACAAACGCATAATTGCCGATTTCGGTCGCCGCGGAGAGAACCGCCTTGGTCAGTCCGCTTTCCATAAACGCGTACTCGCCGATCGTGGTGATCTTATCCAGGTTGATATTGTCGATCACGGTACAGCCTGCAAATGCATAAGCGGGGATGACGGTGATCGCATCGCCCAGCTTGACATCCGTCAAACTTCTGCAGTATGCAAACGCATACTCGCCGATGCTTGCAGCCGAAGAAACATCGACCTTCTGAAGCAGCGGTGCGTGATAGGTATACATATACTGTCCTTCGGAGCTGACAGCCGCTACGGTCATGTTCGAATCGAGGCAAGCGTAGTAAACGTCACCCGAGAACGCGTAATCGCCGACGCTCTTGACCTTAGAAAGGTCGATATTCACCAGCGCATCGGCATTGTAGAACGCCATTTTGCCGATCTCGGCGTTTTCGCCGAGCGTCACGCTCTCCAGGCTTGCCGCGCACTGGAACGCGCTCTCGCCGATCACGGCGTTATCGCCGATCGTCAAGGAGTGGAGCGCGGTCTCAAACTCATAGCGGAACAGCTTTTTGCCGTCTTCCTGATACTCAATGACCTCAAACGTATTGTCCTTGTTGGTGCTGAACGCATACGCGCCGAGGGTTACATTGTCACCGATCACGACGGTTTCGAGTCTGTCGCATTCGCTGAAGGTACCTTCTTCGATCGTCATACCGTCGGGAATCGTGACAGATTCCAGTTTGGTGTGCGAGAACGCGTACTTGCCGATCTCGGTGTCTGCCGTAAAGGAGGGCATTTCCTTGATCGATACTTCGAAGAACGCGTACATACCGATGGTTTCCAGCTTGCCGAGCTTGACGGAAGCCAGTTTTTTGTTGGAGGAGAAGCCGTAATCGGCAACATTCGTTACATTTGCCATCTCGACGGACGTAATCTTTTGGTTGTGCGAGAACGCACCCTTGCCGACTGTGGTCACGGTGTCGTTTTTGTATGCGCCGCTCGTCAACGGAGAAACCGCGATGAGCGTTTTGCCGTCTGCAGACAGAATATGGTCTGCCGTCTGCGCTTTGTAGGTCGCGTTGCCGTTTTCCACGACAAACTCGCCGACGACCGTATCGCGGAACGCGTACGCGCCGATGTCCTTGACATCCTTGCCGACCGTCACGCTTGCAAGCGACTCACATTCGTAGAACATACCCTCGGGCAATACGTTGGAGTTGACCGTAAACGCAGTCAGCGACTCGCATCCCGTAAAGGCGTATGCGCCGTATTTGACCTTGGTTGCCTCGATCGTGACATCCGCAAGTTTTTTACAGCCCGCAAACGCGTACTGACCGACAGACAGCAGAGTCTTGCCGAGCTTGACGCCTGCAAGATTTTGGTTGCCCGCAAACGCGTAGTCGGAGATCACGCAGATCGAGGAGAGCTCCAGCGTTCCGCGCAGGTCGCAGTTTTCAAACGCGTTCTGGCTGATGATGAACAGGTTGTTTTCTGCACTGAACGTCACCTTCTGCAAGGAAGTACAGTTATAGAACGCACCGTACTCGATCGATTCCAGCGTGGAGGGCAGAACGACCTCTTCCAGCGCGGTCAGGTTTGCAAACGCATAGGAATTGATCTTCTTGACACCCTCGGGAATGACAACCTTGGTGATCGTATTGTCACCGATGAACCATGCTTTGGACGTTTCTGCGTCATCAAAGGCAAGTTCTTCTTCGGTTTTCATAATGTACTCAAAGTTGGAGAACGCAAACTGTCCGATTTCGGTCAGCGCGAGTTTTTTGGGAATGTCGACCAAGCCGCCGTTGCCGTAGTAATGCGTCAGGCTCGCACCCGTCTTGATATACGGATCCTTGACCTCAACGGAGACAGTCTCGGAGTAATAGGTGCTCTTGCCGTCCAGCATGACCTTGACGGTAACGGAAGCAAAGCCTTCTGCAACCGCAGTCACATTGCCGTACGCGTCGATCGTCACGATCTTGTCGTTGCTGGATTCAAATTCCACAGTCGTGTCGCCCGGGAAATATGCGTCCAGCGAATAGTTGAGCAATACGGACTCCGAAGGATACATTTTGAGGTTATAAACGCCCTCAAAGAAGCTGATATTGCCCGTGTCGCCGATATCCTTGTCCTCGTTTGCAAGGACATAATATGCTTTTGTTGTCTGGTATCCGTCCAGCGTAAAGACGTCTACGACAGGTCTGTCGTATTTGACATAGCCCTCGTCACCCTCTTCGAGCACCGTGACCTTAAACGTCACGCTCTCGTTGGTGTTGGGATCCTGTGCCTTGACGATCGCCGTACCGCTTGCCACCGCAACCAGCTTGTTGTTGACGATACGCGCAACGCTGGGCTTGGAAGAGGTAAAGCTCAACAGCTCTGCCCACTCGGTATCGGGATATACAATCGGAGACAGCGTGTAGACCTCATTGGGAGACAGCGTCAGCCCTTCTTCCAGACTCTCAAAATAGAAGTCCGTAAAGTCATCGGGCAGACCGATCTCGTACGTTGCGGTGTTGAGCGCGTAGTCGTAGGTTGTAATGGCAAAACTGTTCTTTTCCGTCGCGTAATTCTTGATATCGTAGACGTAATCCGTCAGTTCAAAGGTCACGCGCGTGGTGCTGTTGCGCTCCGAATAGATGGGCGTCATATAATGCTCAAACGCCTTCATTTCGGGAGAAATGTTGCCCTCGGCATCCGTCGTGGTGGTGACGTAACCGAGCTGTGCACTCATTGCATAATGGTTGTCGTAGATCAAAACGTCTGCGTACAAACGGTTTTTGCGCAGTGTCTTGTCGTACTCGTAGTAATACTCGACATCCGTGACGGTCGGTGCCTCAAAGTCGATCGTCAGCGGGAACTCAAACACGTTGTTTTCGTTGGTCGTAAGGCCGCCGTCGCCGTAATCGACATAGCCGACCAGCTTGACGTTGTACTGACTGTTGTTTGCAAAGTTATAGTCGGTGGTATCAAACTCGATCTCGATGTTTGCGGGATAGATGGTCGCACCGCCGTCGCTGTAGGACTTGCGGACATCGTTTTCGACACATTCAAACACCACCTCACCCGTGGTCGCGTTGGTGATCGAAATTTCGATCTTTGCCGCGTTGCGAAGCAAGCCCGCCCAGACAAAGCGCAGCGAATGAATCGTGCCGACCTGGTTGGACAGCGCGATATAGTTTTCGTTTGCGGCGATGACCATATCGTCCTTGTCCTGCAGGAAATAGTAAGAACCGAGGTAGCTGACGTAGTCGTCGCTGACACCGCCGATCGGACGGGTTGCATATGCGTCAGCCATCGTCTTATCCTCGGGATCGATGCCGTCGTCCAGCTCATCCGCGTTGGTATCGTAATAGGTCAAATCAAACAAAGGCGCTACAGTCCAGTCGCCGTAGAACGCAAGGTAGGGAACGTTGAGATCGTATTCCGTGCCTGAAGCCGCATTCAGCGTGATGTAGCCCTCAACGTACATGCCGTTGGCAAAGGATTTGTTGAGGTAGCCCTTGTCTTTTTCGCTCAGCGTCACTTTGACGGTAACGGTCGCGTCCTTGCCTGCTTCGACGGTCACCTTGTTGCCGTCCTTGCTGCCGTCCGAAACGGAAACAACCTCAAAGACCGCGCCATCGAGAATGTACGCTTCTTCGGTGACGGTCGTCTCGCCCGCGCTCGTCTTGGTGTCACTGACACCCTCGGTCATCACGTATGCACCGAGATCGTAGGAAACAGTCGTTTTGCCAAAGTTATTGAGAACAAAGGACATTTCGTAGACGCCCGTCTTTTCGGGGTCGTCGCCGAGCTCCAGCTTGGCCTTGTCCATCATCTTGCCGTCTTTGTCAAAGGTCGTGATGTAGGCGGGAGTATGCAAAGCGCTCGTCAGGTTTGCAAGGCCCGCGCCCTGTTTTCTGACCGCGTAAGGCAAACCGTTGGTGTTGAGCGCAATGTCCGCAGTGGACATCAGCAGAGAATAAACCATCTCGTTGACCTGCTTGCTGTCGTTTGCGATCGCGGGGAAATTCTCCACAACGTACTGACGGAGCAATACCACAACGCCCGCAATATTGGGGCACGCCATGGAGGTACCCGACAGGCGGTCATACCCTCCGCCGGTAACAGAAGACAAAATACTGCCGCCGTGGCCCGTAAGCTCGGGCTTGATGCGCAAATCGGGTGTGGGGCCCCAGGAGGAGAAGTCGGAGATAAACGGACCGGAAGTCTGCGAGCGGTCG
>JAFQII010000092.1 GCA_017397605.1 Clostridia bacterium | reverse complement strand
ATGTCAACAACTCGCTTTACAAGGGCAAGTCCAAGACCGTTGCCCTGAGATGAGTGAGAGGTGTCGCCCTGATAGAATTTTTCAAAGATGTGCGCTCCAACCTCCGCGGACATACCGCACCCGGTATCGCTGACCTTTACAACGGCGTGATGATCCGTTGCGGTAAGAGATACTGTTACCGTGCCGCCCGGCGGCGTAAACTTAAATGCGTTGGAAAACAGGTTGTTCCAAACGTGTTCGAGCAGCTCGGCATCCGCTTTTATTTTCACGTCCTCGGCAATATCTGTCTCAATTTCAATATTTGCTTTTTCCCATACGTTTTCGTACTGCAATAGGCACTCGCAGATCTGCTCGCCCAGATCAAATTCCGAAACCTGCGGATAGATCTGTTGGTTCTCCAAGCGGTTGAGCTTTAAGATATTGGTCATCATATCTGCCATACGGCGGGAACCGTCGGTGACGCCTTTTGCATATTCGATCCGTTTTTCCTCGCTCAGATGAGGCGTCTGCAGGAGCGTTCCGTAGTTCTGCATGATGGCAAGAGGCGTTTTCATTTCGTGGGATACGTTGGCAATGAAATCGGTGCGCAGAGTTTCCACGCTCGACAGCTCCTCTGCCATTTGGTTGATTGCCATGGCAATCTGATTAAAGCCTTCCATGCCGGAGCTTTGCATAGGAGGAATGCGGACGGAAAAATCACCGGACATCATCTTTTCGGTCGCTTCTGTAATGATTTTGGTCGGGCGCTCGACCATGATTTTGCGGCGAATGTAATCTGCCGATTTGAAAAGAAATGTGATCAGAATGACATTCCAAAAGGTCACTTTGGCGGCAGTGGCAATGTTGTCGGCGGTAAGCGTAAGTTCCATAGTGTCTGCTAAGATGCTCACAAACAGCATCATACAGCAGGACACGATAAATCCCACTGTCAAAAAGAACAACAAAAAGCTGCTGACCGACCCCAATACGTCTTTCAGCGTAGGCTTTTTCATTTGATCACCGCCTTGTATCCGAGTCCGTGAACGGTTTTGATCTCAAAATCCCCGCAGTCAGCCAGCTTGGAACGAAGCTTGGTCATATAGACATCCACTGCTCTCGGTGCGGTATCGGTGTCGGCATCCCAGAATTCATCCATCAGCTGTGTTCTGGTAAACGTCTTTTTCGGATAACTGAGCAGTTTATAAAGAATGCTGAATTCACGGTTGGTGAGCGGAATTTCCTCGTCGCCGAGGTAGGCGGTATGTTCGTCGGCATCCATTTTAAAGCTGCCGATTTCGAGCTTGCGGGATGATGCGATTTTGGCACGGCGAAGCAATGCGCCGATACGCAGGAATAACTCGTCAAGGTCGATGGGTTTTACCATATAATCGTCCACACCGATGCGGAAGCCTCTCTGCTTGGAAGCGATATCATCACGGGCGGTCATAAAGAGAATCGGTATATCCTCGTTGAGCTCCCTGACGTTTCGCGCAAATTCAAACCCGTCCACATCGGGCATCATAATGTCCGATACGATCAGGTCAAACATACTCTCGTACAACGCATCATACGCCTCGACGGCATTCAGACAGCCCGTTGCTTCATATCCGCTGTGGTTTAAAAAGGAACAGACGGTTTTGTTGAGTTCCTTGTCATCCTCAACAATCAATATCTTAAACATACGTGTACCTCCGCAAATGTCGATCATCTATGCTATAGTATAACACGCAAATGTTAAAGTTTTGTTTCTGTTTTTGCATTTTTTGAGAAGTTCTTTCTTTTGCGGCGGCGATTTTTTGTCATGCGCGGTCTGCGCCTTTTCGGATCACTGCGCCGGGGCACGTGTGCGTCATCCCGGTTGTTTTATCTGCTGTTGCCTTTGCAAGTCACTTTTCACCTTTTGTGATTTTGTCGCTGAGCGCGATGATTTGAGCGGCATACTTCTTACGGCGGGAGCCGAGAATACTTTTGTAGACGGGATAGTTGATGATTGCCATAAGCATACCGATGATTCCGATCACGATACCGTAAAGCATCGGATTCTGCATACCGACGGTTTCTGCAATATCGGTCATCACAAGGCTCATGCCTGCGCCCATAATGATAGCGGAGATGCTGCCAAAGATATAGGCAAACACATTAGCCGGACGTTTCACCTTCAAATCCAGCTTCTTGAGCTCGTCAAGAACGGTATGTTCCTTTTCGGTGTACTGTGTACGGATCTTTTGTACGAGAAAATCCTGATCGTTTCTATTCATAACGCTAACCTCTTTCTTCTCTTTTGCAGAGTATCTGTAAATAAATATTGTATTCTTGCCGCTTCTTACGGAATTATTTGTTGCCGGAAAGTCTCTTTTTGGTTTCCTCTACGGTTTCGCCGTCCTTGGAAAACACCTTTTCGATGATTTTGTCGCTCACCTTGTTGAAGCCTTCCACGGTGCCGTCCTCGATTTTCTTATAGCCGTTGACAACGCCGTCCTCGATCTTTTTGTAGCCCTCGACCACCTTCTCTGCGATTTTTTCATTTGCTTTTACGAATTTAGACATTGCATTGATCTCCTTTTCTTGATTTTGTGGCTTTATGATACCTCTCGGATGTTTTTGCGGTGTTTTTAAAATGTTTACGTTTTATTAAAAAGGCTTTTTTGCAAGAAAATGCCGGGATCCCGGCTTTGGAATCCCGACACGCTTGTTGTGTTATGATGTGTGCTCTTCGGCTTCTTGATTCGCTGTTTCCAACATATTCTCAATCAAAATGCCGTAGCCTTTGGTAGGATCGGAAATCAAGACGTGCGTGACGGCGCCGACGAGCTTGCCGTTTTGTATGATCGGTGAGCCCGACATGCCTTGCACGATGCCGCCTGTGATATCGAGCAGTTTTTTATCCGTGACACGGATCAAAAAGTTTTTGGTCCTGCCCGCATCGTCGTAGATCTCGACGATCTCAATTTCGTAGTCGCGCAGGGTTCCGTCTGCAGAACAGCGCACGGTCGCCTTGCCTGTTTTCAAATCGTTTCGCGTCCCGACGGGAATGGGGGACGCAAGTCCGCCCGGCAGGGAATGGTACGTACCAAATACCCCGACCTCGGTGTTGGCACAGAGCGTCCCGAGCTCTTTGCCGACAAACTCGCCTTTCAGTTCCCCGGGCAGGCTCTTGCGCCCCTTGGTCACGCCTGTAATGTCCACTTCTACGATACTGCCCTTGCCAAACGGCATCAGCATTCCTGTCGAAGAATCGTTGATGCCGTGCCCCAAACCGCCAAACCTTTTTGTTTTGGCATCGATGAACGTGATCGTACCGATGCCTGCCGTGCTGTCCCTGACCCAAACGCCGATGCGATAGGTGTTTGCCGTACGGTCGATGACGGGCTTTACGACCGTGGTCATGGGTTGTTCGTTTCTTGTATATTCGATCTCAATTTTTTGTCCGCCGCATTCCTCTACCAATTGCAAAAGGTCTTCCAATCCCGTGATCTCACTGCCGCCTGCGGAAATGATCACGTCGCCTACCTCAAGCCCCGCGTCCCGCGCGGGAGAAACCAGTCCCGATGCCGTTTCGACGTCGCAAACGCCGATGACGATCGCGCCTTTTGCATAATATTTTACCCCAAACGCCATGCCGCCCGGAATGACCTCGCGCGGAGCATTTTCTGCCCAAACGCTTCCCGCCCCGCCGATGCACGCACTGATCAGGATGCATGCGCACGAAAACATCAAGATCGGTTTCAATTTTTGATTCATTTTTTTGTTTATCCTTTCTTGCTGTTTTGCTTTTGT
>JAFQII010000091.1 GCA_017397605.1 Clostridia bacterium | reverse complement strand
TTCCACCCCGACCGTATGGCATCCCGTATTCTGGGTATGGGCGACGTGCTGACGCTGATCGAAAAAGCAGAAGCGACAATCGACGAAAAGAAAGCGATCGAGATGGAGCGCAAGCTCCGCGAGCAGTCCTTTACGCTGGAAGACTTTTTGGATCAGTTTGCGCAGATCAAAAACATGGGCTCGATGGACCAGATCTTGGGCATGATGCCAGGCGTCAAGCCGGTCGCGCGCAAGGACGCCAAGGTTGACGAAAAAGCACTTGCGCGCACCGAGGCGATCATCCTTTCGATGACACCTTACGAGCGCACGCATCCAAACGTTTTGAACTCTTCCCGCAAAAAGCGTATCGCGGCGGGCAGCGGCACGACCGTCGAAGAGGTCAACCGCCTGCTCAAGCAGTACGAGCAGACCAAAGAGATGATGAAGCGCTTTATGGGCGGCGGCAAGAAAAAGAAGCACGGCTTTGGCAGAATGTTTAGATAAACAAATTTGTAAAAAAGAAAAATTATCATACAACTTGATTTTGGAGGAAACAAATCATGGCAGTTAAGATCAGACTGAGAAGACTCGGCGCAAAGAAAGCACCCTTTTACCGTATCGTGGTAGCAGATTCCCGCTATCCCCGCGACGGCAGATTCATCGAGGAGATCGGTACTTACAACCCGATGACCAACCCCTCGACCGTTACTGTCGATGCAGAGAAGGCAAAGCAGTGGATCGCTAACGGCGCACAGCCTACCGATACCGTTCGTGACCTGCTCAAAAAGAACGGAGTCATCTGATGAAGCAGATGCTGATCGACCTTGTGCAGGCGATTGTCGATTATCCCGAGGAGGTCTCGGTCAACGAAAAGATCAGCGGTGACACCGTGGTCTTGGAGCTCACCGTCGCCAAGCGCGACATGGGCCGCGTGATCGGCAGAGAGGGCAAGATCGCAAAAAGCATCCGTACCGTGATGCGCGCGCAGGCCGCAAGGGAACACAAGCGCGTCATCGTAGATATTCTCTGATGAAACGCTATCTGGAAGCCGGGAGACTGAATTCCCCGCGCGGACTCAAGGGTGAAATCCGCTTTGAGTGCTGGTGCGACGATGCGGAATTCCTCTCCGGCGTATCCCGCCTTTATCTTGACCCCGACGGCAAACGCTTTTTGGAGGTGGAACGGTACATTCCCCACCTTGGAACGGTTGTTTTTAAGGGGTATCCCGACCGCACTGCCGTGTCGGAGCTGACCGGACGCACGCTTTGGTTTGACCGCGAGGATGTGGTTTTGCCCGAGGGCGTTTGGTTTAACGATGACCTGATCGGTACGCCTGTTGTCAATGACGCGACCGGCGAGACGGTCGGCACGCTTCGTGAGGTGGAAGACCGCGGTGGAAGACTTCTCTGGCACATCGCAAAGGATGGCAAGGAGTTTTTGTTCCCCGCTGTGGACGAGCTGATCGTATCGATCGCTCCGTCTGCGGAGATCCGCATCACGATGATCGAAGGGATGGACGATTGGTATGAGATTTGACGTGCTGACGCTCTTTCCCGAGATGATGGAATCGATTTTTTCGTCCAGCGTGATCGGCAGAGCAAGAAGCGCAGGTCTGGTGGATATTTGTTGTACAAACATCCGCGATTATACCAAAAATAAGCACCGCAAGGTGGATGATACGCCGTACGGCGGCGGTTTTGGCATGGTGATGATGTGCCAGCCCGTCGTGGACTGCATCCGTGATGTCAAATCCCGCTTGCAGGGCAGTACGCGTGTGATCTACCTCTCACCTCAGGGCAAGGTGCTGACGCAGAAAAAGGCGAGAGAGCTGTGTGCATACGACAATCTCGTCCTTTTGTGCGGACACTACGAAGGCATCGATGAGCGCATCATTGAGCTGGAGGTGGACGAGGAGCTGTCTGTCGGCGACTATGTGTTGACGGGCGGGGAACTGCCTGCCGCTATTTTGGTGGATTGCGTCTCGCGCTTGCAGGAGGGTGTTCTTGCAGACCCCGATTGCTACGAAAAAGAAAGCCTCTCGGCAGGATTGCTGGAGCATCCGCAGTATACCAAGCCGCGTGTGTTTGAGGGGCTGGAAGTGCCCGAGGTGCTGGTCAACGGCAACCATGCATTGCAGGAAAAATGGCGCATGGAACAGGCGTTGGAGCGCACCAGACGCAAGCGTCCCGATTTGTTGGACGATGCGTCGGAAAAGTAACTGGTTTTTTTAGGGTGATGTTTGATGGCGACACCGAACGAAAAATGCAATAGAAGCAGATTGTCAAAAGGCTCTCGCAGACGGCCTGTCGCGGGCAGTTTCCTTTTGTCGCGCGTATCAAAGGTTTCTGCGCGCTGTACGCATGCGTTTGAATACGGTCTCGCCTCGAAATTGCTCTGCTCCGCGCAGAGCGCGGAAAACACGCTTCACTCAGGTTTTTGTGCGTGGATATCGGATAAGATCGGCTTGCGGGAGAACGTTTCCGCGCCGTTCAAAAAGGCGGTCGCGACAGGCGCCCATGACAGCGTGATCTTTGCATGGGCAGAAGCATTGCGGCACGCCTTTCTTCATACCGGGGTTCGTTTTTTTGGAATCGCGGGTTTGGTTTTTTCGCTGTATGCGGCGTTTATCTTTTTGGCAAAGCAGTATATGGGCTGGGGCTTCGGCGTTACATCCCCGACGGATTTGCTCGTCGCATCGGTGACGTTTTTCGGATCTTTTTTGCTTTTGTTTTTCGGCAAGCCGGTTTGTGCGGCATTGTCACAAAGCAGGCTGTGCTCCTGGGTTTTGATTGATGTGCTGGGGGTTGACCCCGCCATGCTTCGGCAAAGAGGGGAGCAAGTCGGCACACACGGCGGGCTGGCGTTTGTCGCCGGCACGGTGCTGGGCATTCTGACACTGCTGTTTCGGCCGCATGAGGTCGTGCTTACGGCGGGGGCGATTCTGTTTTGTCTTTGCATTCCTGCAGTTCCCGAAATGGGACTGCTCGCGGCGGTGATTTCGCTGCCGTTTTCGCCGTTGCAATATACCGCGGTGCTGACCGCACTCTCGTTTGTCGGTTACTGCCAAAAGCTTCTCCGCCTCAAGCGGGCGTTTCGCTTCGGCGTCCCCGAGCTGTTTTTGGTGCTTTGCGTCGGCGCAGGTGCGCTGTCGGCGGCTACAACGGGGGATACTTATGTATTTGATCGGATGCTGTTGTTTGGATGCATCTGGTTTTTGACTGTGAATTTGATGACAACGGAGCGTTTGTTCCGAAAATATATCGCGGCGATTTTGTACGGCGGAAACATCACTCTGCTGTTGACTGCGGTCGCACGCCTTTCGGCGTATTGGTCGCCGTATGTAAATCTGCACTTTTTGCCAGACGGGCTGTCCGGCACGGTGCTCAAATGCTATTTGATTATGATGCTGCCCGTGGCGTTGATGCACATCGGGCGTAAAAGCGGGCTGGCATTGTTTGCGCTGATCGTTTTGAATGCATATCTCTCCGGCTCGATGTGGGTGTATGTCGGCTTGGTCGCGGCATTTTTGGTGTATCTCGCGTTTGCCAGGGGCGCTTGGTTCGGTACGGCGCTGACGGCTGCGGCGGCATTTCCCGCGTTTTCCGTGCTTGCAAGCGACAAGCTCGGGTCGGTCGGCAAAGGCTTTTCGGAGACGGCTTCGCTGTTGGCACAAAAGTACGCTTTGGCAGGTGTCGGTTCGGGTGATCAAGTGTTGATTTCGGCAGCGCTTGCAAACGGACTGTTCCCCGACGGGTTTGCTTCGCCGCTGTATACGCGGTTGCTGTTGGACGGCGGAGTGGTGCTTTTGCTTTTGTTTTTGCTCTGCGCGTTTTTTGCGCTGCAACGGTTGTTTACCGCAATGCGTGCATCGCACGAGGATAAAAAGAAACGTGCGCTTTGCGGCGGCATTGCCGCGTGCGCGGTGCTGTTTTTGATCACGGCGACCGTAACGGATGTTTGGTCGGAGCTGCGGATCTGGGGCATCTTCTGGTGCTTCTGTTCTGCATCGTCCTTGGCAGGAACTCTGTTTGGATTGGAAAATAAAAAGGAGGTCGACATGCAATGGCTGTAAAAAACGAAGGAAAACTCAACAAAAAAAGACTGCCTTTATTTGACATCGCGTTGTTGGCCGTATTGATCTTTGGTGTGATCGGGGTTGCGTATCTGATGACGCATCGCGCGGAGGCTCCCGAGACGGAGCTGGTGTATACCGTTCGCATCGAGGACGTCGACAATGCTTACAGCGGCACTTATGTGCAGGGCGGCAAGCTCTATTCTCCCTCGGGAACCGTGATGGGCGAGATCGAGAGTGTGAGCGTGGCGCGTGCGGTGGATGTGCGCTTTGACGAAAGTGTTTTGACCGAGGACGGCGAGCACCGCTATATCGAGACGCGTTCCGCCGAAAGAAGCGACGTGACCGTAACGGTGCGCGTAACGGCAGAAATGCGAAACAACGGCTATTTTGTCGGCGGAAACCGCATTGCGGCAGGTATGCAGGTCGAAACGATGGTTGCGGGATATTTCGGCGAAGGCTTGATTTTGACGGTGACACCGATCGAAGAGACGCCCGAGGGCGAATCCTCCAAAGGAGCGGCGAAATGAAAACGACGGAAAAAAAGCGTTTTAATGTATTGGACGTGGTGATCGTTCTGGTGATCATTGCGGCGGTTGCGGCGTTCTTTCTGCGCGGACAATTTGCGGCATTCTTTCGGCAGGAAGCGGAGCAAGTCGTGACCTATTCCTACCGCGTCACCGACATCCGCGGTGAAATCGCTTCGGCACTCAAGGCGGGCGGCGAGCTCTTTGCGGAATCGGGCAAGAGCGCAGGCAAGGTATTGACCGTCAATGCGGCCGACGCAACGGACGCGCAGACGCTTTCGGACGGACAGACCGTGTATGTCAAAAACGGGCTTGTAGATCTGGAGGGCACGATCTCTGCCAACGGATACGAATCCGAGGGCTTTGTATATCTGGAGTGCGGGCTGTTGCTTGTT
The DNA here is from genome assembly GCA_017397605.1 of Clostridia bacterium. GTDB lineage: Bacteria > Bacillota > Clostridia > Oscillospirales > CAG-382 > Coliplasma. The sequence continues at coordinate 907 of JAFQII010000091.1, read as the reverse complement.
CCCGGCAAGACCGTGGTGCTTTCGACGGGTGATGCGCTGTTTGCGCTGCAGATCACGGGTGTGGAGATTACAGACGCTCCGAGCGCGTGACTATATACCGAAAATCGTGCAAAATGACCAAAAACGTCGGCAAACGTGGTTGCGATTTATGGAACGCGATATTGATTTTGCCGAAAAAGTTTGATATAATACTATTATGTAACAACATATAGGGGAGAACCTGTTATGACGAGAAAAGATGTAACCATCCAGAATGAAAAAGGACTGCATGCACGTCCCGCTACGCTGTTCATTCAGAAAGCAAATTATTTCAGAAGTTCTGTTTGGGTGGAAAACGGCGATCGCAAGGCAAATGCCAAGAGCTTGCTGGGTGTACTGTCTCTTGCGGTTTCCAAAGGAGATGTCATTACGCTGAGTGCAGAGGGTTCCGATGAGGCAGAGGCAGTTGCAGGCCTTTCGCAGTTGATCGCGGAGCTTGAGGACTGACATTTTCGATGCCGATGCATGGTTAATTCGCACTTCGGCCGTATTGATACCAATGTACCGCAAAAAGGTAAAATCCGTTCGGAGTGTCGGACGGATTTTGTTTTTTTGTAAGAAAAAGATGACACATGACGAAAGAAGAACTGTTTGAAAAAGCCAAATTACTGCCGCTGACGCCGGGCGTGTATCTGATGCGCAACCGTGCGGGCACGGTGATCTACGTCGGCAAGTCCAAGGCGTTGCGCAACCGCGTGTCGAGTTATTTTTCACCGTCGGTGCCGCATTTCGGCAAAACGGAAAAAATGATCCGCTCGGTGCATGATTTTGAGGTGTACCACACCGCGACCGAGCTGGAAGCGCTTTTGCAGGAAAACGCGTTTATCAAGCAATACATGCCGCACTACAATATCAAGCTCAAGGACAG
>JAFQII010000090.1 GCA_017397605.1 Clostridia bacterium | reverse complement strand
TACCGAAAAAATTATGACCGCACACATGTACCGCATTCCTTCCGTGCAGGATGTCAAAAAGCTTGTCATCACGGAGGATATGCTGGCAATCTGACAAAAGGAGTTTGCTATGACAGCAGTAATCTTGGCCGCAGGCATGGGCAATCGCTACGGCGGTCTCAAGCAGATCGATCCGCTGGGCCCGTCCGGTGAGTTTATTATCGACTATTCGGTCTACGATGCGATCCGCGCAGGCTATGATGAAGTCGTGTTTATCATCAAGCGCGAAAACTACGAGCTGTTCCGCGACACCATTGCCGCTCGCATTGAGGGCAAAATCCGCATTGCATACGCTTTTCAGGATCCCGATGATTTGCCCGAGGGATGCAAATTTCCCGAGGGCAGAGTCAAACCGCTCGGTACGACGCATGCGTTGTACTGTTGCCGCAATCTGGTAAAAGGCCCGTTTGCAATTTTCAACGCCGATGACTTTTACGGCTTCGGCACATTTCAAAACGTCAAGGCGTTTATGGACAATGCTCCCGACGGACATTTTTGCATGCCGGGATATATTGTACGCAATACTTTGTCCGAAAACGGCTCTGTCTCCCGCGGCATATGCAAAACCGTAGACGGATGCCTGCAGGAGATCGTTGAGCAAAAAACCATCCTGCCCGACGGAGACGGTGCAAAATACGAGTCGAACGGCTCTTGGATCCACATCCCCGGCGAGACGCCCGTTTCGATGAATTTCTGGGGCTTTACCCCCGAGATCTTTGACTTTGCGGAAAAGCGTCTGGCGGCATTTTTGACCGATCCTTCATCCGATCTGATGCGTGGCGAAAGCTATCTGACCGATCTTGCTGAGGATGTTGCGCTTTCCGATACTTACAAAATGCACGTCGTTGAGACCGATTGTGTGTGGAAAGGCGTCACCTACCGCGAGGACCGCGAGTCGTTTTGCGAGTATCTTCTGTCTCTTGTCAGAACAGGGGAGTATCCTGCATCTCTTTGGACATAATTCTATTTTCATTTTACTGCGTTTTACACAGAAAGAGGTTTATCCATGTACAGCATCAACTATCTGCAAAACACCGACCCCGAGATTGCTTCTGCAATTTCCGGCGAGCTTGCACGTCAGCGCCGTAATATCGAGCTGATTGCGAGCGAAAACATCGTATCCGAATCTGTCCTTGCTGCGGCAGGTACGGTCCTGACCAACAAATATGCAGAGGGTTATCCGGGCAAGCGCTACTACGGCGGTTGCTATGAGGTCGACAAGGTAGAGGAAATCGCACGTGAGCGTGCATGCCGCTTGTTTGGCGCGGAACATGCAAATGTTCAACCGCATTCCGGCGCATCTGCAAACCTTGCGGTATTCTTTGCACTTTGTCAGCCGGGCGATACTGTCATGGGTATGAACCTTGCGCACGGCGGACATCTTTCGCACGGTTCGCCTGTTAATATTTCGGGCAAATATTTTAACATCGTTCCTTACGGCGTTTCCGACGAGACGCAGCTGATTGATTACGACGAAATGCAACGCATCGCCCTGGAGTGCAAGCCCAAGCTGATCGTTGTAGGCGCATCCGCGTATGCCAGAACGATTGACTTTGCACGTTGCCGTGAAATTGCCGATTCCGTCGGCGCAAAGCTGATGGTCGATATGGCGCATATCGCAGGTCTTGTTGCCGCAGGCATTCATCCGAGCCCTGTTCCGTATGCAGACGTTGTGACCACCACGACGCACAAAACACTGCGCGGTCCGCGCGGCGGCTTGATTCTCTGCAAAGAGGAGTATGCCAAGGCGATCGACAAGGCGATTTTCCCCGGTACGCAGGGCGGCCCCTTGATGCACATCATTGCCGCAAAAGCGGTTGCGTTCGGTGAGGCGCTCAAGCCCGAGTTCAAGGCATATCAGGAGCAGGTTGCGAAGAATGCAAAAGCGTTCTGCAAGGCTCTCAAGGAAGAAGGCTTTAACATCGTTTCCGGCGATACAGACAACCACTTGATCCTGCTTGATCTGCGTCCGTTTGGCATCACGGGCAAGGATTTTGAGCACAATCTTGACGAGGTGCACATCACCGCAAACAAGAATGCGATCCCCAACGATCCCGAAAAGCCCACCGTGACCAGCGGTATCCGTGTCGGTACGCCTGCGGTCACCTCCCGCGGTTTTGTCGAAGAAGACATGATCAAGGTTGCCAGGCTCATGGGAATGGTTGCGCGCGATTTTGAGGGCACCAAGGACTATGTGCTCGCAGAAGTCGATGCACTTTGCAACGCGCATCCGATTTACGAATAATCGGCAAACTCTCCGTTTTTTCGCTGTTGACAAACCTGTCATACGGGTGTATGATATGGTTAGATTAGTTAAGGAGATTCAAATATGATCGTTACACCCCAATTTTTTGAAAAAGAAGGCGGCTATGAGCGTAGCTACGATCCGTTTTCCAGACTGTTAAAAGACCGCATCATTCTGCTGTTTAACGAGGTCAATGACGATCTCGCATGCACCATCATCGCGCAGATGCTGTATTTGGAAGCGGTTGATCCGCAGAGAGATATCTGTCTGTATATCAACTCTCCCGGCGGTTCTGTTTCTGCGGGCTTGGGCATCTATGATACGATGCGTCACCTCAAATGCGACGTTTCGACCATTTGCGTCGGTATGGCTGCAAGTATGGGCGCGTTTCTGCTGTCTGCAGGCACCAAGGGTAAGAGATACGCGTTGCCCAACAGCCAGATCATGATTCATCAGGTTCTCGGCGGTGCACAGGGCCAGGCGACGGATGTAGAGATCGAAGCAAGACACATGCTTGACATCAAGCAGAGACTAAACACCTTGATGGCTGCAAACGTCGGTAAGCCCGTTGAAGAAGTCACACGCGATACGGAGCGTAACAACTGGATGTTCCCTGCGCAGGCACTTGAGTACGGCTTGATCGATAAGATTTTGGAAGACTGATAAAAACACGGTACTGAAAACCAGTACCGTGTTCTCTTTTTGATTATTTTGCGATTGATTCCTGATATTGCGTCAGAAGCTTTGAAAGCTTTTCTTCGACCTCGGGATCATCACAGTTCCAGCCGAATACCGAAATGTATTCGTTATAATATGCGCTCTTTTCGGGTCTGAATAAGATGGTGACATCTATTTGTTTGTCAGTGACCTCGTCACTGAGATACTGTGTCATCAAAGAGACCGCTTCTTTTGCGATGGAGACCGGTTCACTCCAGTTGTCCTGCAAATAGTGGTTGTTGATTTCATAGTAGATGTCATCGATTGTAAAGCCGAGCGAATAATCCATATACTCGTGATCTACAAAGAAATCATCATACATGCCGTCAGCAAAACCGCCCAGCTCCTTGAGCACTGCATCGGAATCATCGATGATGCCTGTGCCGCCGATTGCCCGGATCAGAGCATTCTTTTCATCTGCAGTCATTTCCTTGAGGCCAAAGATGGCTTGCGTGTAAGAGTAGTTTTGTTCAGCATCAACATTGATCGAGAGCACGCAGTAGTGATCGGCGCTCGCCACGTCGGTGAGATAGGGGAGAAGAAGCTTATAAACTTCTTTGCCGTTTGCGAGAATGCTGTCGCCGTATACATCATCTGCATACCAATTGCAGGTATGGTTATAATAATTGCCGTCGATGCAAACCTCTGCATAAATATCTGCCCAATAGATCTTGCCGAGATCGGAAACGCTAACGTCATCGCCCGCCCCGTCAAAAAAGTCGGTGATCTGCTTTTTGACAAGCTTCTGATAGGATTTGATCAACTCAAAATAAATCTTTCTCGTCTCGACAAAGCTTTCGGGAATGGTGTAGTTTGTGTAGTACTCCGACGAGTCAATAGTTCCGTAGATGTTCAGTCTGATTTTAAAAGAGCTGTCATCATAATAAATGTCGGAATCATAGTAGTCATTGCCGAAGTTCTGTTGTTTGAATTTGAGTTTTTCGTCATCGGACAGCGCGTTGTACTCTTTCTCAAAGCTGGACCAAATACGCTTCATGTTCTTATCGGAAATGTTATCACAGTAGCTGATGTTGATTCTATCGATCGAATCGGCGTCGGGAAGTGTGATGAAAGCGGCCTTATACTCAGCAGAAGACTGCATGATTTTCAGCAATTCGTTGTATTGCTCATCGGTAAAACGGATTCTTCTGCCGACGTTTTTGCCCGAGGTGAGCTCGATTTCCACGTTCTCGCGTCTCGTGGGAAGAATATAGTCCCGATCGTGATAGCCTTGCTCGTACTCGATGGTATATGCGAGCGCTTCCGAGACGATCTTGCGCGCCGCTTCGTCGGGAATCATGACCTTGTTGGTGACGATGTTCTCGTATTGATTCCAACCGCTGTCCAAAAAGTCCAAGATACTTGCGTAGTCATAAAACCGTACTGCGGAGATTTCATCTGCATCGTAGTCGTTGGCGTAAACGTTTTTGGACACACCGATGCAACCGACCGAAAACAGAATGCAACACGCCAACACGATCAAAAGCATGGGTGTGGATTTCAACGCGGATTTGATGTTTTTGACGGTGATCAACTCATACAAATAATATACGACCAGCGTGATTGCGATGAGAACGATAAAAAAGTCATCAACGCCGTCCAAAAGGATTGCCATCGTGGTCAAAAGAGCAAAGGGAAGCGTAAACAAAATGCGGTATACGTGCTGAAGCTTTCTCGCGGGAGCGCTTCTGCCCGCGCTTTCGCTCTTGCGCTTGCAATAACTGATTGCGGCAAACGTGTATACACCGACGGTCACAAGTGCGGAATAGATCCACAGGAAACCGTCCGAGAAGACCGTGTTGTCATAAAACGAGCTGATTACAGCGGTCGGAAGCCAATAACTGAAGCTGAATATTTTTCCTGCACTGTAAGCGATATCAAACATCGGAACTAACTCGCCGAGTGTTACCGTGATCAACGCACCGAGTGCGCGGAACGAAAACATGGCGATGATCGCAACGGTGATATTGGATACCGTCGTACCGGACAGCGTCATTGCAAGCAGGATAAATCCGCCGATATAGATCGATGCGGCGGTATAAACGCCGATCGTCATCGGGATGATCGAAAATGCAAACGAAGTTGTCGGGTTGACCCACCAGAGC
>JAFQII010000089.1 GCA_017397605.1 Clostridia bacterium | reverse complement strand
TTACGATAAGGAGGAACACACAAATGGCAAATAGAGTAGTTGCGGTTGTCGGACGTCCCAACGTCGGCAAAAGCACGCTGTTCAACCGCTTAACGGGCTCGCGTATTTCGATCGTGGAAGACACGCCCGGCGTGACGCGCGACCGTATTTATCACGAAGTGGAGTGGAACGGCGAGACCTTTATGCTGATCGACACGGGCGGTATCGAGCCCAAAACGGACAGCAAACTGCTCACGCAGATGCGCGATCAGGCGCAAATTGCAATCGAGCATGCAGACGTCATTTTGTTTATGTGCGATCTCAAGAGCGGACTGACCGACTCCGACAGCGACATCGCAACGATGCTCCGCAAGGCGCGCAAGCCCGTCATCGTTGTGGTCAACAAGGTTGACTCCGTCGGACAGACGCCCGCAGAGTTTTATGAATTTTACGGCATGGGCTTTGAGGACGTGTTCCCGCTGTCTTCTTTGAGCGGTACGGGCACGGGTGATATCCTCGACCGCGTGATCGAGCTGCTTCCCAAGGAAGAAGAGGAAGAGCACGATCCCGACCGCATCCGCATTGCAGTCATCGGCAAGCCAAACGCGGGCAAGAGCTCGATCATCAACAAAATCTGCGGTGAGGACCGCGTCATTGTCTCGGATATGGCGGGTACGACGCGCGACGCCGTCGATACTTACGTCGAAAACAAGCACGGCAAATACGTTCTCGTCGACACGGCAGGCATTCGCCGCAACGCGAGAATCGAGGACAAGATCGAAAAATACAGCGTTCTGCGCGCCAACATGGCGGTCGAAAACAGCGACGTCTGCCTGATCATGATCGACGCCAACGAGGGCATCACCGCGCAGGATGAGCATATTGCGGGCCTTGCGCACAACGCGGGCAAGGCGAGCGTGGTCGTTGTCAACAAATGGGATTTGGTCGAAAAGGACAACAGCACCTTTGACTCTTTCCGTCAGTCGGTGTACAACGCACTGTCGTACATGACCTACGCGCCCGTCGTCTTTGTCTCGGCAAAAACGGGACAGCGCCTTGACAAGATCTTTACGCTGGTCAACGACGCGTATCATGAGTCCTGCAAGCGCATTACCACAGGTGTGCTCAACGATTTTCTGTCGGACATCACCGACCGCGTTCAGCCCCCCACGGACAAGGGCAGAAGACTCAAAATTTATTATATGACACAAACAACGGTCAACCCGCCGACGTTTGCATTGTTCTGCAACAGCAAAGAACTGTTCCACTACTCGTATCAGCGGTATATCGAAAACTGCCTGCGCAAGACCTTCGGCTTTGACGGCACGCCGATCCGCTTGATCATCAAACAGAAGGGAGAAGCGTAAGTATGCTTCAGTTTTTTGAATGGCTTTGGGGTGTGATCGGCCTTGCCGAAAAGCTTGGACTCAAGGACACCGAGTCTTTTCAGGGCTTTATGAGCTGGTATCACGGTGAATTGCTGGAGTCCGGTGCAGACGTGGCCGCTGCGCTGATCTTTGGCGTCGGCTTGCTGCTTTGCTGTATCGTGCCGTATCTGTTGGGAAGCCTCAACGCCGCGATCATTGTCTCCAAATACAAGTTTCACGATGATATCCGCAACTACGGCTCGGGCAACGCAGGTCTGACCAACATGGGACGCGTGTTCGGCAAGCAGGGTGCGATTCTGACGCTTGTCGGCGACGTGCTCAAGCAGTTTGTCTCCGTGCTGATCGGCATCCTCGTCTTTGGCGAGCTGGGTGCATATTTTGCGGGCGTGTTCTGCATGCTCGGCCATATTGCGCCGATCTTCTACCATTTCCGCGGCGGCAAGGGCGTTTTGACCGCGGCGACGATGGTTCTGATGATCGACTGGCAGGTGTTTTTGATCGCATTTATCATCTTTGTTGCAACGGTAGGTATTACACGTTACGTTTCGCTCGGCTCGATCATCGGCGGCTTTGCCCTGCCGGGAATTGTGTACGTCAGCGCCATGATGCGCGGTGTTCCGCCGTCTCTGCCTGCGGTCGGATTTTCGGTGTTTATCGGCATGCTTTTGATCTTTATGCACCGCACCAATATCCGCCGTCTGTTTGAAGGCAGAGAAAACAAATTGTCGTTCAAAAAGAAAGAATCCAAATAATCATACGGGAGGAACTGCGTCATGCCGCTTGCGGACCGTGTAAGACCTACAAATTTTGACGAAATATGCGGACAGACGCATTTGCTTTCCAAAAATGCGCCCTTGCGGCGCATTCTCGACAGCGGACATTTGCCGTCTCTGATCTTCTACGGCCCTGCGGGGACGGGTAAGACCACAACCGCCGACTTGATCGCAAAACGCTTTGGGCGCGAGTTCTACAAGCTCAACGCGACGACCGCGTCGATCTCCGACGTCAAGGAGATCCTAAACGCTTCGGGCGGGATCATGCACGGCACGGACGGGATTCTGCTGTACATCGACGAGATTCAGTATTTTAACAAAAAACAACAGCAATCGCTGTTGGAGTACGTCGAGGACGGGCGTGTAACGCTGATCTGCTCCACGACGGAAAACCCGTATTTTGCGATCTACTCCGCGTTGCTGTCGCGTTCTTCTGTGTTTGAGTTCAAGCCTGTCGAGCCAAAGGAATTGATCCCCGGTCTGCGCCGTGCGTTTGATATCCTCAATGCGGATTTTGCAAACGCCAAGACGGTCACCGACGAGGCGCTTGATGTGCTCGCATACGGTTGCGGCGGCGATGTGCGCAAAGCGATCGGCTCGCTGGAAAACTGCTATTACGCTTCGGAAACGGAGATTTCCGAAGAACTCGCACGGGAGCTGGTACAGCGCTCGGGCATGCGCTACGACCGCGACGGCCAGTCGCATTACGATCTGCTGTCGGCATTGCAAAAATCCATTCGCGGCTCCGATCCCGACGCGGCGGTGTTTTATCTCGCGCGTATCCTCGCAGGCGGCGACCTCATTTCGGCGTGCAGACGCATTTCGGTCTGCGCGGCGGAGGACATTGGACTTGCGTATCCCAACGCGGTGATCTTTGCCAAATCCTGCATCGACATCGCCTTGCAGGTGGGGTTGCCCGAAGCCCGCATTCCGCTTGCGGACGCAGTGATTCTGCTTGCGACCGCTCCCAAATCCAACAGCGGAGAATCCGCGATCGATGCGGCTTGGGCGGCTGTGGAAGCAGGCAAGGGGCCCGAGGTTCCTGCGCATCTGCGCGACCAGAACCGTCCCGGCTCGGAAGGCGGCTACCGCTATCCGCATGCGTTCCCCAACCATTGGGTGCGCCAGCAATACCTGCCCGACGATCTCGTCGGCAGTACGTTCTACAAATGCGGCGAAAACAAAACCGAGCGCGCCGCTGAGGAGTACTGGAAGAAGATAAAAGGATAAGAGATTCAGGGGGTGCTTTTGGAAAAAAGCACCCCCTAAAAACCCCCGAAAACCTTATGCCGAAAACTGACGTTTTCGGTTTCCCTCCCGATACGACAGTATCGGGCAATCAGTTTTCTTGGGGTTTCCAAAGGGGTGTTCTTTTTCAAAAGAACACCCCTTTGGCGTCCTCCCTCACTCCAACATCCGCCGCAGCTTTTCCAAGATCTTTTTCTCCGTCCTGCTCACCTTGACCTGCGTCATGCCGAGCACCTCGCCTGCTTTTTGCTGGGAGTACCCGCGGTAAAAGCGCAAGAGCACCAACTGCTTTTCTTCGGCAGGCAGGTCGAGAACGGCTTGCCGCAACGCCTCGCGCTCGCAAAGCTCGTCGATGTTGTCCGTGCCGATCAGGTCCTCCAAAGCACGTTCGCCCACGGGCTCGGAAAAAGAGAGAACGGCGTTGCCCGCGTCTAAGCCCTCGACCGCTTCTTCCACCGAACAGCCGCAAAACTCCGCAAGCTCCGTGACCGTCGGCTCGCGCCCGTGCTCGGAGGTGAATTCTTCCTTGCGGCGCAAAAGGAACGCACCCTTTTGCCGCAGCTCGCGGCTGACCTTGATCATGCCGTCGTCGCGCAAAAACCGCTTGATCTCGCCGATGATCAACGGCACGGCGTAGGTCGAAAAGGCGGTTCCGTAGGACGTGTCAAAATTGCGGATCGCCTTGAGCATTCCGATCGAACCGAGCTGGCATAAGTCCTCAAACTCCGTGCCGCGCCCCAAAAAGCGCGCCGCTACGGACTTGACAAGCCCCATGTTTTCCCGCATCAGCGTTTCTTCCGCGGCCGCGTCGCCCGCACGGGCGCGCGTGAGCAGCTCGGGGGAATTCATTTGACATCCAAACGTTTTTCCAAAATGACCGTCGTTCCTTTCATGGGCGCAGAGCGTACGCGCACACGGTCGACAAAGCTCTCCATGACCGTAAAGCCCATGCCGCTCCGCTCGCCCTCGGCATCCGTCGTGTACAAAGGCGTGCGCGCCAGCGCAATGTCCGCGATGCCTGCACCCTTGTCCTTGACGGCGATTTTGAGATTGCCGCCCACGGTGTAAGCGGCGCTTATGTAAATCAGGCAGGAACCCTTGTCGGGCTCGTGTCTGTAGGCATGCACGATGCAGTTTGTCACCGCTTCGCTGACTGCCGTTTTGAGCTCTGCCAAAACGCTCACGGGCGGGTCTAACTGCGAGACGAATGCAGAAACCGCCATGCGCGCAAAACTTTCGTTGATGCTCTTGGCAGGAAAAACGCATTTCATGCTGTTTTTGATCGGATCAGCTCGCTTTGCCATTTCCGTTGCTCCTTTCGATGCGGATCAGCTTGTCCATGCCCGCAATGTTGAGTATTTTGATAACCGCTTCCGAGGGCGACTCCACGATCAGAACCGCGTCGAGCTGTGCGCATTTGCGCATACGCCCCATCACCAGCCCCAAACCCGACGAGTCGCAAAAGGTTACGCCGGAGAGGTTGAAATAAAAGACGGCGGGCTGCTCGGTATCGAGAATGCGGTCGATTCGCACGCGCACTTCCGCCGCGTTGTGATGATCGACTTCGCCGTGCAGGCGGATCCGCAGTTTGTCCCCGTTTTTTTCGGTCGAAAACGTCATTTGTATCGCACTTCCTTCCTGTGTAATTGCAGTATAACAAAAAAGACACGCCGATTTTGTCAAAGCGTGTAACGGAAATTTAAAAATTTGTTTCTTGACAGTGCATATATCCGTCTGCTATACTGCAATCAAGGAGGGAAAGCATATGGAAGAAAAACGCATCTCAAAGTATCAAAAACCGTTTCGCATCGTGTTTGCCGTGTACGGCGTGCTGATCTTGGCTTGCTTGGTTGTGATGACGGTCGCGTCGGTCGATGAGCCTTGGTGGGTCTTGATCTGGATGTTTGGCGGTATTGCGGCTTTGCAGGCGGTTGTTCCCGTGCTTGCCGCGACGGTTGAAGTCAAGCATCTGTTGCAGTTGCGTGAGGGAACACGCGAGGTCGCAGACAAAGCGTTTGACCGCTTTGCGTCGATTTTGACCATTGTGCTTGCCGTTTTGGCGATCGTGTCGATGGCAGGGCAGTATTGGGTTGACCCTGCGTATCCTTGGAGCGCGACGGATATGTTTGGCAAACTGCAAAAACTGTCGCTTGCGTTTGGTGTGCTGAGCCTTTTGCCGTTTGCAGGCGGTTGGATCGTCAAAAAAATCGGCAGGAACCAAAAATGGCTTCGCGTCTGTGCGGTATGCCTGACAGTGTGCATCACGCTTGCGGTATTGCTTATCCCGAACCAAAAAACGCGCTACAACGACGGCGGCGGAATCCCCGCGCGCGGAAGCGAGCGCTACGAAGCGTTGCTGTACGAAATCATCGTCTGGGACAGAACGCACGAGTTTGACGGCACGCCCGTCGAACAGGTCGAGCAACGTACCCGCGTGTACGTTTTCCCCTTTGATTGCTATGAATATAAAGCAAAATGGGACATGAAACATTGAATAAAAGGGACTGCGTCGATAGGGTTGTACCCTAAAGGACAGATTTACCTACCGCCGGAAAAGACAGAAACCTCAGATTGATTTTCTGAGGTTTTGTGATATAATAG
>JAFQII010000088.1 GCA_017397605.1 Clostridia bacterium | reverse complement strand
TCACGGTCGTTGCCAAGTTTGCCGTCCTCAAACATAAACCAGTTATTCGTCCACGGCTGGATCTCCAGATAGTCGTACAGCTCCGCAATTTTGCAAAGCTCACCAAACGGCTTGTTTTCCAAAACCGCTTGATACAACTCACCCGCAATACACGCAGAACCGATGATCAATCCCTCACGATGCTCACGAAGCACCGTCTTGGGGATACGCGGATGACGGTTAAAATAGTCAAGGTAAGAATACGAAACCAGTTTATACAGATTCTTGAGTCCGGTATAGTTCTTGGCAAGCAGAATGATATGATACGTGTTTTTGAGCTTTTTGGGGTCGCTGTTTTCCGCCATTGCGGTGACCATTTCGTTGGTCGTAAAAATACCGTTGCTTGCCAGCTTGCGCGCCAATTGCCCAAAAATCAGCGACAGCATTTCGGTATCGGCGTTTGCACGGTGGTGATCAAACTCACCGAGTTTAAAATATTTTGCCAGAGCGTCCAACGTATGGCGGTTGGAATCGGCATTGATATAACGCGACAGCGCTACCGTATCCAGACACGGGTTGTCAAACGCCATGTCATAGTCATTGCACGCCTTACGGATAAACGAGGCGTCAAACGATGCGTTGTGCGCGACCAGCATTCTGCCGCCGGCAAAGCGCAAAAACGCTTCTACCGCATCCTTGACACTCGGCGCGTCGGCGACCATTTCGTCGGTGATGCCCGTCAGCTCCGTAATATTTTGCGGAATGGGCATGCCGGGGTTGACAAAGGTCTCAAAGGTGTCGACCGTCTGCCCCCCTCTGTATATCGAAGCGGCGATCTGTGTGATACCGCAGTTGGCGACGGAAAGACCCGTCGTCTCGATATCAAAGATCACAAACTCGTCTTTTTCAAAGTTCTTATTGTCCTTCTCCTCGGAGTAGAAGAACACCGCGCGTGCGGTATCATCCACCAAGTAGCCTTCCATGCCGTAGATCGGCTTGACATCGGGGCATTTTTTGGTGGCTTTCATAACCTCGGGGAACGACTGCAGGTTGCCGTGATCGGTAAACGCGATCGCGGGGCATCCCCATTCCTGCGCACGTCGCATGATCAGCGCGGGATCGGTCATTGCGTCCATCGCGGACATGTTGGTGTGGCAATGCAGTTCCACACGGGGCGTGGGGTTGGTTTCTTTGCGCGAGAGTGCTTTTACCGTCGCCATCGCACTCGCGCGCACGACGATCTCACCGTCAAAATCCGAAAACTGCGCCTTGCCCTCCACGATCACGTATGCGGGCGCTTTGGGGAACGGCGCACCTTTTTCGGCTTGAAAACGGAGCATCACGCTCGCTTCGCCGTCGGTGACGAACATTTTGTATGTATTTTTGGGTTTGTCGTAATTTTCTTTTTCTTCCCAAGAAAACAGTCTGCCGGCAAACGCGACAAAGCTGTCCGCACGAATCTGTTTGATCGGGATCAACGGATTACGGTTTTTGAGCGTACCGTAGCAAGGCTTGGGCTCGGTGATATCCAGCGTCATGTTGCCGACGTACAGCAATGTTTTGCCGTCAGGCGTCTGCTCGGGGGACGCAAATTCGGGGCCGAAGAACTCCAACGCCATGCTTTTGGACTCGTTGAGCGCCTGCTCGCGTGCTTTTGCCGTCTCGGCAAGATAGTCCTCGTGCGCCGTCGCTTTCATCGCGGCAACGCCTGCCGCCTCGTACGCGGACGGATCGACTTCTTCACCCGTGATCACGACCTCCACGTCCAGACCGTACTGTCCGCGGATGGATTCCGAAAGAAATCTCGCCGTGCCGCTGTGCTCTACAAAAGAAGGAGACACATGCTGACGCAAACGCAACTCCAGCTTGCACGCAACGGGGTCAAACTGCACCGTGCAATCCTCCAAAAAACCGTAGCTGACACCCTCTCCTGTTACGCGGTTTAACAGCGCGATCAAACCGGGCACACGCGACTCCGAGAAGCTCTCGCGCGGATAGGTCGGAAAAATGCGTACCGTATTCAAGCCGTATGCCGCACGGATCTCATCCTCCAGCGCAAACAAACGCCTCGGACGCTCCGGTGCGTCAAAGGATGCGTGGATCTCAATGCGCTTGTTTTCCTTGTCAACCTTGAGTGCAAGCGACTGCATACGGGAGATAAGCTCTTTGTCCTCGCTCGTGAGCGAAACGCGGTTGAATTTTTTTGTAAACTGTTCCAATATGGTCATACCGTGCTCCTCTCACAGTTTTTGGTCATAAATGTGCATTGATCTCCTGCCAAAGCGTGTCGACGATCTCTTCCTCTTTGATTTTGCAGACGATCTCTCCTTTGCGGAACAAAACCGCCTCGCCTTTTCCGCCCGCGACGCCGACGTCGGCCTCCCGCGCTTCGCCCGGACCGTTGACTACGCAACCCATCAAGGCAACCGTCAGTTTTTTGCCCGCAGGGACGTTTAGTGTATCGATTCTGGCTTGCAGTTCCTCGGCGTAACGGATCAGGTCGATCTCCGTTCTGCCGCAGGTCGGGCAGGCAACCAAATTGACACCGCCCATCAATCCGCAAGCGCGCAGAATTTCTTTTGCAGCATAAATTTCTTCTACCGGATCGGCGGTCAGCGAAACACGCACCGTGTCGCCGATGCCGTCGCAAAGCAACGCGCCGATGCCCACGGCGGATTTGATACTGCCGCCGCGTTTGGTTCCCGTCTCGGTCACACCGAGATGCAAGGGATAGTCGCAACGTTCTGCCAGCAAGCGGTTTGCTTTGATCATATTCGGCACGGTCGAGCTCTTGACCGACAGCACCAGATTGTCAAAATCGGCGTTTTCAAACTCCTTCGCCGCTTTCAATGCAGATTCGCAAAGTGCTTCGGGCGTGGGAGAGCCGTATTTGGCAAGCAGCTCCTTTTCCAGCGAGCCGCCGTTGATGCCGATACGGATCGGAATATTCTTTGCGTTGCAAACCTTGGCAACCGCACGGATGCGCTCGGCGGAACCGATATTGCCGGGGTTGATGCGGATCTTGGAGATCCCCGCCTCCGCCGCTTCGATCGCAAGACGGTAATCAAAATGAATGTCCGCGACCAACGGAATGTGCGTGCGCTCACGCAAAAACGCAACGGATTTGACCGCGTCAAAGGTGTTGACCGTAAAACGCACGATATCACAGCCCGCTTCTTCCAAAGCAAGGATCTGCGCAAGCGTCGCTTCCTTGTCAGCCGTGTGCGTGTTGGTCATGGATTGAATCGCAATGCGGTTTCCGCCGCCAATGGCGACGTTTCCGATGCGAACGATTCTTTTGCTCATACTGCACCTCTAAAACAACGAGATGATATCTTTGAAAAAGATCAGTATCATCAACGCAAACAATGCGATCATACAGCCGGCGACGATGGTTTCCTCCACCTTTTTCGGCAACGGCTTGCGGCGAATCGCCTCGATCACGTAGATCAAGAATCTGCCGCCGTCCAATGCAGGCAAGGGAAGCAAATTCATGATGCCCAGGGAGACCGAGATCATCATGGTCATACTGCCGACACTGCGGAATTTATCCGCGATCGTTTCGCTTTGTTCGATTGCTTGCCCGATCTGCTCGCCGATCGCAACGGGACCGCCGAGTGCCTCCAGACCGTATTTG
>JAFQII010000087.1 GCA_017397605.1 Clostridia bacterium | reverse complement strand
TCCTCCAGCTTATCGGCAAGCTTGCCTTTTTTGAGTTTGCCGATCACAACACCCGTCAGCCAGAAGCCGACGATCAAAACGATTGCCGCAATCAGCAGTCTGCCGCCGTAGGTGAGCGCGTAGTTCAAAATCGTGTGTAACAGATTCTCAAGCATAAAATTCCTCCTGAAAAAGTCTTTTTTATTATTTTAGAGGAGTTTGATACGGTTGTCAAGTATTTTTAATGAAAGAAAACAAGAATTTTACGGAAAATTCATCATTTGCCTTCTTGACAATCCATGCAAGATTGGGTATACTGTTTTTATTGATAAACTGGAGATTTTATAGGTATGGGTAAGTATCGTGTTCTGTGCTTCGCCAACCAAAAGGGCGGAGTCGGCAAAACCACATCGGCGCTCAACATCGCCGCTTGCATGGCACGCGCGGGCAAAAAGGTTCTTTTGGTGGACGCAGACCCGCAGGGCAACGCAACGGGCGGCATCGGCGTGAGCAAAAAGAATAAGGGGAGCACGGTCTACGAGGTGCTCATCGGACAAATCTCCGCAAGTGATGCGATCGTCCCCACAAGCGCCAAAAACCTTTGGCTGATCCCGTCGGGCATCGACCTGGTCGGCGCGGAGCTGGAGCTTGCGGACGAGCCCAGACGCGAGTACCGCCTCAAAGAAGCGCTCGATACGGTACGTGACCGTTTTGACTATATCATCATCGACTGTCCGCCCGCGCTCAGCCTTTTGACGATCAATACGTTGGTCGCCGCTGACGGCGTGGTCATTCCGCTTTTGTGCGAATATTACTCGCTGGAAGGACTCTCGCAGCTGACCGCGACGATCGGACATATCAAAAAACGTTACCGCCCCTCGCTGGAGCTGGTCGGTGTGCTCATCAACATGTACGACGGCAGACTCAATCTGACTGTCAGCGTACTTGAGGAGATCAAAAAATTCTTCCCCGGCAAGCTGTTCCGCACCCCCATTCCCCGTTCGGTGCGCATCAGCGAAGCGCCCAGCTACGGTCTTTCGATCATCGACTACGATCGCAACGGCAAGGGCGCGGCGGCTTATGCGGCTGTTGCGCGCGAGCTGATGGAACGCTGTGAATAAAACAAAGGAACATACATATGGCAAAAAAAGGTTTGGGGCGCGGACTTAGCGCGCTCATGTCGGAAAATCATACCGAACTGCCCGAGCAGGAGTCTGCGCGCGACGGAAGTCTCTGCAAGATTCACATCTCGGACATCGAGCCCAACCGCAAACAGCCCCGCAAACGGTTTGACGAAGGTGCTTTGATGGAGCTTGCGGATTCCATCTCCGCACACGGGCTGCTTGAGCCGATCGTTGTGCGCAAAAAAGAAAACGGTTACTATGAGATCATCGCTGGCGAGCGCCGTTGGCGCGCATCGCGCATTGCGGGCTTGAGCGAGATTCCCGCGGTCATCCGCGAGCTGGACGACCGGGAAGCCGCACTGCTGTCCTTGATCGAAAACCTGCAAAGAGAGGACCTCAACCCCGTTGAAGAAGCACTCGGCTACCGCGATCTGATCGAACGCTTTGACCTCACGCAGGAGGAAGCGGCAAAGCGCGTCGGCAAATCCCGCGCATCGGTCGCCAACCTGCTTCGCATTCTTACGCATCCCAAATCCGTGCTGGACTTGGTCGAAAGCGGCAAGCTGTCCTACGGGCATGCACGCACCCTGCTTCCGCTTGCGGAGCAGTACGAGGAGAGCGACCTGCTTTCCACCGCAAACCGCATCATCGACGAGGGGCTTTCGGTCAGACAGACCGAGGCTTTGGTCAAAAAGATGCTCGCGGACGAGCCCGCTCCCAAGCAAACGCAAAAAGACCCCGTGCGCGAGGAGCATTTCCGCCGTCTGGAGCGCAGGATCAGCGAAGCCGCAGGCAGAAAAGCGGCGATCAAGCGCGAAAAAGACGGCAGCGGCAAGCTGGTATTGGCGTTCGGCTCTTCCGAGGATCTGGAAGAACTGATCAAGACCGTTTGCGGCAAATCATTTTTTGAAGAAACCGACGACAACTGACAACAATCAACTGTATATAGGAGTATTACCATGATCGATATCAAATTTTTGAGAGAAAACCCGGACATCGTCCGCCAGAACATCAAAAACAAATTCCAGGACGCCAAGCTTGTGCTCGTAGACGAGGTTCTTGAGCTGGACAAGCGCAACCGCGCCATCAAGGGCGAGGTCGAGGCGTTGCGCTCCGAGCGTAACAAGGGCTCCAAATCCATCGGTATGCTGATGGGCCAGGGCAAGCGCGACGAGGCAGAAGCGCTCAAAAAGCAGATTGCCGCAATGGGCGGTAAGATCGATGAGCTGAGCGCAGAGGAAAAGCAGGTCGAGGAAGAACTGACTGCAAAAATGATGCTGATCCCCAACATCATCGACCCCTCCGTTCCGATCGGCAAGGATGACAGCGAAAACGTTGAAGTACAGCGTTACGGCGAGCCCGTCGTACCGGAGTTTGACATTCCGTACCACACCGATATCATGGAGAAATTCGGCGGCATCGATCTTGACAGCGCCGGCAGAGTTGCCGGCAACGGCTTTTACTACCTGATGGGCGACATCGCGCGTCTGCACTCTGCTGTCATCTCCTACGCGAGAGACTTTATGATCGAGCGCGGCTTTACGTACTGCGTTCCCCCGTTTATGATCCGCTCCGCGGTCGTCAACGGCGTTATGAGCTTTGCGGAAATGGACGCCATGATGTACAAGATTGAAGGCGAGGACCTGTATCTGATCGGTACGTCCGAGCACTCCATGATCGGTAAATTCATCGACCAGATCATCGATGAAAAGCAGCTCCCCCTGACGCTCACCTCCTACTCCCCCTGCTTCCGCAAGGAAAAAGGCGCGCACGGTATTGAGGAGCGCGGTGTCTACCGTATTCACCAGTTTGAAAAGCAGGAAATGATCGTCGTTTGCGATCCGTCGGAGTCCCCCGTCTGGTTTGAAAAGCTCTGGCAGAACACCGTCGATCTGTTCCGCTCGCTGGATATTCCCGTCCGCACGCTGGAGTGCTGCTCGGGCGACCTGGCAGACCTCAAGGTCAAATCCGTCGACGTCGAGGCATGGTCTCCCCGTCAGAAAAAATATTTTGAAGTCGGCTCCTGCTCCAACCTCGGCGACGCGCAGGCGCGCAGACTCAAAATGCGTGTCAACGGCAAGGACGGCAAGTACCTGCCCCACACGCTCAACAACACCGTTGTCGCACCTCCCGTATGCTGATCGCGGTCCTCGAGAACAATCTGCAAGCCGACGGCAGTGTGCGCATTCCCGAGCCGCTTCGTCCTTACATGGGCGGCAAGAGCGAAATCCGCTAAGGGTTTTGTATGGAAGTCACACACATCATCTGGACGATTCTGGCAGGCATTGCGGTTGCATCGGGCGTTCTTTGGTACAACCGCCGCTTTTTGGGCGCGTTCGTTCACCGCTTGATCGAGATCGACGCGACCTCTCCCGAAACTGCCGTCACGATCGAAGAACTGCATCTGACGCAAAGTGCGCCGCTCAAAAACGCATTGCGCGAGGACGGCAGCTTGCACGACGCGATCCTTTCGACCGCCGACGAGCCCCCGCGCTATTACATCGCGCCGAAAAAACTGCCGATGCTCAAAGCGAAGTACCGCAAGGAAAACGCGAGCATCTTCTCCGTGATTCTGATCATCTGTCTGCTGATCGTCACGGGCGTGCTGTTTACGGTGCTGTACCCGATCGTATCGGATTTTGCACAATCGCTTTTGAACAAATAAGGAGCAGATCAATATGAGACGGAGAAACCCCTTATATGCCGCTATCGCGCTCGCCGCAGTCCTGGTGGTGATCACAATTGCCGGGGTGTTGATCGCAGGTTACCGTTATACCACGGACGACGGTATCAAATTTGTCGGCAAGTCCGAAAACGGACAGCCGATCAGCGGTACGATCAATTATCCCGACGGCAGCTCTGCCATTATGGATTATCTCAACAAGACCATCCGCTATGACAACGGCGACGTGTATGTCGGCGATATCAGCGGTGTCAACCGCAACGGCAACGGCAAAATGACCTTTGCCGCAACGGGCGACGTGTACGAGGGCTTGTTTGTCGACGACAAAATGACGGGCAACGGCAAGATGACCTATGCCAACGGCGACGTTTACGAGGGCGCTATGGTCGACTCCAAAAAGCACGGCTACGGCAAATTTACGTTTGCGGGCGGTAACTCCTATGAGGGAACGTACGATCAGGACGTTATGAGCGGCTACGGCATTTTCATCTGGAGCTCGGGCGCAAAATACGAAGGTTATTTTGAAGGCGACATCAAGAGCGGCGAGGGCAAAATGACCTTTGCCAACGGCGACGAATACGAGGGCCAGTTTGCGCAAGACATGCGAAACGGCACCGGACTGTACACGTGGAAAAACGGAACAAACTACTACGGCACGTTCCGCAACAATCTGATGGATACGCGCCTTGTGGACGAAAACGGCAATTTTATTGTCAACGAAGACGGCACCTACAAGCACGGTGCAGTCGGTTATTACACCACCGTGTCCGAAACGACCGGCAACAAGCGTTATACGGGTTATTTTGAAGAAGGCAGAATCGTTGCCGTCTACGAAAATCCCGACGAGCAGTAGAAAGGACAACCGCCATGCAAGAAAAAGCTATTTTTCGTTTTTCCGCGTTTGCAGACGAGATCACGCCCGACTTTGACGGTCAGCTTGCGGCGCTGAAGGAGCTGGGCATTCCGCTGTTGGAGCTCCGCGGCGTGGACGGCAAGAGCTTTACCCAACTGACCGACGAGGAAGTTGACGCAGTAAAGCAAAAACTGCAGAATGCCGGCATCGGTCTGTCCGCACTCGGTTCGCCGATCGGCAAGATCGACGCGGACGGCGATTTCGAAGCGCATCTGCGTCTGTTTGACCGTATTATGGACATCGGCGAAAAGCTGGACTGCCGCCGTATCCGTATGTTCAGCTTTTACCGCGGTTCGCTGGACGAAGCGGCATTTGAACAAAAGGTATACGAATGGATCGAAAAACTGCTTGTCAAAGCAGAAGAACGCGGCTTTGTCCTCTGCCACGAAAACGAAAAAGATATCTACGGCGACTCCCCTGCGCATGAGCATGCGTTGCTGTCGCATTTCGGCGGCAGGCTCAAAGCGGTGCTGGATCTCGGCAACTTTGCGTTCTGCCGGATGGATCCTTCCCCCGCGTATCCGTCCATGAAGGATTACATCGAGTATTTCCACATCAAGGACGCGGACGAGGACGGCACGATCGTTCCGCCCGGCAAGGGTGTGGCAGGTCTGGAGAACATGCTGAGACAGATTGCCGCCGACCGCGCAGGCAAGGAAGTCATTTTGACCATGGAACCGCATCTGATGATGTTTACCGGTCTGTCCTCTTTGTCCAAGCTGGACGATATCCGTCACAAATATACGTTTGAGTCCCCCTTTGAGGCGTTCCGTGTCGCGTATGAAGCGGTACAGAACATGATCGGCTGATGGGAGACGCCAAGGCGACAATCAAATGGTATGACACTGCGCGCGGAAGATTGCTCTTTTGCTTTCTTTCGGGCGCAGTTTTTTCGTTGCCGTATTTTGCGGAGTGGGCATTTGCGCTGACTTACGTCGCATTGAGCGCATTCTTCTGGCTGCTGTTTGAGGGGACGCTTGCCGGCAGGGAGTTCCGCGCTTGCCTGTGCTTTTGCCTCGGCATGCAATGGACGGCGTGCTCGTGGCTGGCGTCGATGTATCCCCTGCCGTATTTCGGGTTTGCAAAACCGTTGGCGTTTCTGATCGTCGCGGCTTGCTGTGTTGTTTTGCCCGCATGCTTTGCGCTCATCATGGCTTTTGCACTGCAATTCGGGCGTTTTTTGCCCGCAAGCCCCGTGTGGAAGGCCATCGGCTACGGCGCTTTGTGGGTGATCGCGGAATGGCTTTTGACGCTTGGGGACATGGCGTTTCCGTGGGCAACTGCCGCGCTGTCGCAAACGGGCTGTCTGCCGATTTTGCAAACGGTCTCACTGTTTGGGCAAGGGTTTGTCGCATTTTTTGCAGTCACGGTGTGCGCACTGGTCGCGCAAGCATTTTTGTACGGCAAACGTGTCTTGCTGATCGCGGGCAGTGCGGTGTTTGCGGGCGTCTTTCTGCTCGGCAGCATTCTGCTCGTTTTACCTGCCGAAACGGCAAAGACCATCCCCGTCGCGGCGGTGCAGGGGAACGTTTCCACCGAAGAAAAATGGAACGAAAGCTCGCTGAATACGATCTTCGACACCTACCAAACGCTCACGCGCCGTGCCGCCAAGGCGGGCGCAAAGCTGATTCTTTTGCCCGAAAGCGCCGTTGCCGTGCAGTTTGAACAAGGCGGTGTACTGCACGGGGCGTTTGCGTCGATCGCGTCGAAATACGACTGCACGGTCGTCATGGGCGTGCTGCGGTACGAAAACGGCAGGCTGTACAATTCGCTGGTGGCAATCAACCCCGACGGAACGCTCTCCGACTATTACAACAAGCGCCATGCCGTCCCGTTTGGCGAAAAGACGCCGTTTGACGCGGTCTTGCCCGACCTCTGTCCCGGAACGGACCTGACGGTCGGCGGAACGGACGCATACATCGAAGCAGTCGACTATCGTCTCGGTTGCATGATCTGCTTTGACTCCGTGTTTTGCAGTGCAGAGCAAGCACAGGCAAACGCCGATCTTTTGATACTTGCGACCAACGATGCGTGGTTCGGCGACAGCATCGGAGCAGAACAGCACCTGCGCTACGCCAAGATCCGCGCAGTCGAGTGCGGCAAGACGCTTTTGCGCGCAGGGAACACGGGCATCTCCGCCGTCATTGACAAAAACGGCAGGCTTCTCACGCGAAGCGACCTGCAAAAACAAACCGTTTTGCACGGCGATGCCGCCGTATACGATTCGCGCACAGCGGTTTCCGTCACAGGCGACCTGTCTCCCCTTG
>JAFQII010000086.1 GCA_017397605.1 Clostridia bacterium | reverse complement strand
GGACATCGACGGCAGTGAAGCACCGTTTGTCAAGGCAGAGGAACCGTCCTATGCAAACGAATACAATATGGGGCTCGAGGGCTGCAAGGATATTGTACTGTTGTATTGCGGCTATCAGGGAGATCTTGCCCTGTCACAAGTCCAGAATACCGTCGAGGAGATGCTGTATTACGTCGGATACGTAGACAAAGAGGGCAGCATCAAGGACACGTTTTTTGACTCGTTTCAGTTTTCTCCCTTGCGCGGGGCTGCGCCGTCCGGCGGAAACCTCAATCAAAGCGGAAACAAGCAAACAGTCAAGTCCGACTGGGAGTATTATCTTGACAGCGTGTTTGATGCCGAGTACAACTGCGGTGCGATCGAAACGGCAATGGAGCAGGTCAAAACAGCCACGGGCAAAACCGATGCGACCGTTTCGATGGTGCTGACGATGCCGTTCCCGACGATCGGAAACAAGCCGTTCGGCGACATCAACGGCGACGGCAAGGATGAATACTGCCGCAATACGGAAGAACAGCTTGCGATCTACGAGTGGTTCTTTGATCAGGTGGAAGCGCGCCTTGCGGAGCGCAACTACCGGAATATCCGCCTGGGCGGCTACTATTGGGAGCAAGAAGGGCTGGACATGAACGAAGATGAGTATGCGCTGGTCAAAGCTGTTTCCGACCGCATTCACGCAAGAAACAGCAAGCTCTTCTGGATTCCGTTTTTGTACGGCAACGGATTTGATATGCTGAAAGAGCTTGGCTTTGACAGCGCGGTCATGCAGCCCAACTACGCGTTTTTGGATTATGCCGAAGAGCGTCTTCTTGCCGAACTGGACGTTGAGCTTCGCAAATACGGCTTGGGCATGGAGATTTAGATTCATTGGAACGCCCCGATCGATGACGAATACCTTGCGCGCTACTACGGATACCTCAACGGCGGTTATGCGCTGGGGTACATGCACGCCGCAAACGCGTATTATCAAAACGCTGATCCGGGCACGTATTATCACATGGCAAAATCAACCACGCCAAAGCTTCGAGCGATTTATGATGACACCTACGCCTACGTCAAAGGCACATACAGGCCCCGCACCGTGACATTGTCATGCAGAAAACAAAAGGGCATGGTCGGCGAGACCGTACGCGGGTCGGTAAGGATTGCATCCGGCTGTATCGCGGAGACGTTGGGAAAAGCCGCATGGCAGAT
This sequence comes from Clostridia bacterium, assembly GCA_017397605.1. Taxonomy (GTDB): domain Bacteria; phylum Bacillota; class Clostridia; order Oscillospirales; family CAG-382; genus Coliplasma. The sequence goes on along the minus strand of JAFQII010000086.1, from coordinate 1,651 downwards.
CACGGCAGAGCCGCAACACGGTACGGTTTCGATCAATGCAGACGGTGTATACAGATATGTGCCCGACGAAGGATTTGAGGGTGTTGACCGTTTTACGGTCGTGCTCGCCGCGCCTTACGCGTCATCCGAGCCGTTGGAAGTGTCTGTGCAGATCGGAGAAGTAAACGAAACGACCTCCCACCCCGACGAAACAAGCAGTGAACTTTCGGAGACGCAGGAGCCGTCGGAACGGACGTCTGCACTTCCGTGGATTCTTGCGGGCGTCGGCGCACTTGCGGCAATTGCCGCGGCTGTGGCAGTCTTTTTGAAAAAGAAACGGAAATAACCGATGAAAACCATTCTGATCACGGGATTTGACCCGTTTGGCGGCGAAACGGTCAATCCCTCGTGGGAGGCGGTCAAAGCGCTTCCCGCTCAAATTGATGATATCGCCGTGCACAAGCTACAGATTCCTACCGTGTTTGGCAAAGCATCGCAAACCGTATTGGAATACGCAAAGCGAATCCAACCCGACTGCATTCTTTGCATCGGGCAGGCAGGCGGCAGAAACGGTATCACCCCCGAGCGCGTTGCAATCAACCTGCGCGACGCGTCGATTTGCGATAATGAAGGAAATCGACCGATTGATACCCCGATCGCAGAGAACGGCAAAAACGCGTATTTTGCAACCGTACCCGTCAAAAAGCTTGTCGATGCCTTGAAAGAGCAGCAAATCCCCGCGTCGCTGTCCTATTCCGCAGGGACGTTTGTGTGCAACGACACGTTTTATACGCTGTTACAGGCATTTGAAGGTACGGATACGCGAGTGGGCTTTATCCATGTGCCGTTTCTGCCTGCGCAAGCCAAAAACGGACAGCCTTCCGTGGAACTGTCCGAGATCATCCGCGCCCTTACGGTGTGTTGCCGCGTGAGCTTGTTATAATCCCTCAAATAAATAGGTTTTCTTTGGAGATGCAAAAGGACCCTTCTTCTAAAAAGAAAGGTCCTTTTGCAGGGTTTGGGACAGAGTCCCAACCGCTTATTTTTCGATCAATAAAACTGTCAAATCATTGACGTTCGTCCCCGTCGGACCCGTCATGATCAAGCCGTCCACTGCTTGCAGGGCGTGGTAAGCGTCGTTGCGCGCCAAAACGTCAGCGTGGTCGATTCCATGCTCCGACAGCTTGCCGTACGTCTCGCCGTCTACGATGCCGCCCGCGGCGTCCGTGGGACCGTCTGTTCCGTCAGAGCCGAGCGAAAAGACAGCCGCATGCAAACCGTCAAGTCCTTTTGCGGCTGCAAACGCAAGCTCCTGGTTGCGCCCGCCGAGCCCGTCGCCCGTCAGGTGCACGACGGTTTCGCCGCCCATGATAAACGCGCGCTTGCCTTTGCCCGCGTGGGTCTGCGCGATCGACGCAAGCAAACTGCCCGCCTCGCGTGCTTCTGTGCACAGGCGGTCGGTCAAAACGACGGTTTCGTAGCCGAGCCGGTTGCATACGTTTGCCGCCGCATCGCACAAGAGCGCGGCAGAGCCCGTGATATGCGTTTCGACATTGGGCAAGCGTTTGGGCGTCTCACTGTTCAAAAGCGCCCACGCACGGTCTGAAAGCGCCAGCGCGTATTTCTTTGCGACTGCGAGCGCATCTGAGCCGGTGGAACGGTCCGGATAGGC
>JAFQII010000085.1 GCA_017397605.1 Clostridia bacterium | reverse complement strand
TTCCGGAGCATCATCTGCCCAACATCTTGCACATCAGCATTCCCGGTGTGCTCAGCTCGTGGGCGCTCAACCTTTTGTCCGCAAAAAACATCTGCGTCTCGGCAGGCAGTGCCTGCTCCGCACGCGAAAAGAAAAAAGGCAACCGCGTGCTTTCCGCCTACGGATTGCCCTCAAAAGAGATCGAAACGTCGCTCCTACTGAGCTTTGACGTGCACAATACAAGAGAGGAATGCGCACTGCTTTGCGATGCACTCAAGCAATGCGTGGGGCTGAAACGATGAACGAAATTATTTTGCTCAAATACGGCGAGATCGTCTTAAAGGGTCTCAACCGCAATTATTTTAACCAACTGCTCGAAAAAAACGTGCGACGTGCCCTCAAACGCATCCCCGGCGAATACGAGCTGGAATACGCGCAGTCCGTCTTGTTTGTGCGCGGCGGCGAGGGCAGTGACATGGACCTCGCGGTCGAACGTCTCAAAAAAGTTTTTGGCATCGTCGCGGTCTGCCGTGGCATCGAGTGCGCAAAAGACATAGACGTGATCTGCGACACTGTCAAAACGTACGCGGGAGAGCTGGTCGGGCAAGCAAAGACCTTTAAATGCGACGCAAGACGCGGCGACAAAAAGTTCCCGCTAACCTCCCCGCAGATCTGCAACGAGTGTGGCGGCGTCATTTTGGAGGCGCTTCCCCATCTGCGCGTGGACGTCAAGGATCCCGAGGTCATCGTCCGCATTGAGATCCGCGACAACAGCGCGATCGTCTACGGCAGACGCGAAAAAGGCGCAGGCGGCATCCCCGTCGGCAGTGAAGGCAGAGCGATGCTGTTGCTTTCGGGCGGAATCGACTCTCCCGTTGCGGGCCACATGACCGCCAAGCGCGGCGTTCAGCTCGAAGCCGTTTATTTCGAAACGCCCCCCTACACCTCCGAAGCGGCAAGAGAAAAGGTCATCTCCCTTGCCAAAAAGCTGTCGGAATACGCAGGCGTGATCCGTTTGCATTGCGTCAGCCTGACCGAAGCGCAGGAGGCAATGGCAACCAACTGTGAAGAAAGACTGTTTACCCTGCTGTTGCGCCGTTTTATGATGCGCACCGCGGAGCAGATCGCGCGCAAGTCGGGCGCAAACGCGCTGATCACGGGCGAGTCGCTCGGTCAGGTCGCATCGCAGACCCTGCTTTCGATGGTCGTCACCGACGATGCGGCGCACATGCCCGTGTTCCGTCCCTGCATCGGTCTCGACAAAGAAGAGATCGTTGTCCGCGCACGTCAGATGGGCACGTTTGAGATCTCCACTTTGCCGTACGAGGATTGCTGCGCGATGTTTACGCCCAAGCACCCCAACACGCGTCCCAAGCTGGAGGACATCCTTGCGGAAGAAGCCAAGCTGGACGTCGAAGGGCTCGTCGCCCGCGCGATCGAAACCGATCAGATCGTTTTTTGCTGAAGCATCTGTTCCAGATCTTCTATCAGATCGTCGGTGTTCTCCAACCCCACCGAAAGCCGCAGCAGCCGCGGCGTAATCCCGATTTTCTCACGCACGTCTCTCGGAACGGAGGCGTGCGTTTGTGTTTGCGGGTAAGTAATCAGCGAGGTTGTTCCGCCCAGGCTCTCCGCAAAGCGAAAGAGCTTGCCGCCGTTTAAGACAGGCATGACATCCTCGTCCTTCAGCGCAAAAGACAGCACACCGCCCATTCCGCTTGATTGCTGTTTCATCAGCTCATGCCCCTCGTGCGAGGGCAAGCCCGGATAATACACGCGCTCGACGCGCGGATGCGACTGCAAAAAGTCCGCCGCCGCGCGGGCGTTTTTTTGATGAACTTCCATGCGCGCAGGCAAGGTCTGCAAGCCGCGCAGTGTCAGCCAGCTGTCAAACGGCGAGAGCGCGTTCCCGAGCGTGCGCTGAATAAGCGAAACGCGCTGTGCGATTTCAACCGAACTTGTCGTCAGCAGTCCGCACACGGTATCATGATGCCCCGACAAAAATTTTGTCCCCGACTGCACCGAAAGATCCGCCCCCAGCGTCAGCGGCTGTTGCAGGTACGGTGTCAAAAACGTGTTATCCACCGCAAGAAGTGCGCCGTTTTCGTGCGCAAGGTCGGCAAGTGCGCGGATGGGCAGAACCTTCATCATCGGGTTGGTGGGTGTTTCGGCAAAGATCAACTTGGTGTTCTGTTTGACGCAAGCATTCCGCAGATCGCGCAGGTCTGCAAAGGTGAATTCAATGCCAAAACGCGACCAGATTTCCTCGATCAATCGGTATGTACCGCCGTAAAGATCGTCCGAGATCAGCACGTGGTCGCCTTGTTTCAGCAGTGAAAAAACCGTGCTGATCGCCGCCAGCCCCGACGCAAACGCAAAGCCGTACGTTCCTTTTTCCAGCAGTGCGATCGTCTGTTCCAGTTCGTTCCGCGTCGGGTTGCCGCACCGCGTATACGAAAAGTTTTCGCTCCCTGCGTAAGTAGAGGTCTGAAAGATCGGAAAGCTGACCGCGCCTTCGTAAGAACGTGATTCCGCACCGTGAGATGCAATGGTTTCGATATGTTTCAAGCAAAAAACCGCCTTTGTTCGTTTTTTGTCAGTATATGCGCAAGTCGGCGCATGGCTACCTCGATAGCACAGCTGTTTCCGCCGACATCAAAAACGACGCACGAGGCGTCGTTTTTATGAGTTGGGCGATAGGGTAAACCAATGTTTTCGGAGGGGAAGAAAAAAGAGCAGCTTGCGCCACTCTTTAAAAGGTCACTTATTCTTGATTTCATCCATTTCTCTGATCAGTTCTTCCAAAGGACGGTATTCGCCGCCCCAATACTCAAAGACATGCATGCCCTCATCCTCCAAAACCGGACCGATCATCTTGACAGAAACGTTTATCTTACTTAACACTTCTTCATAATCCGGTACATCTTCTTCAAACGGAAGCAATTGCTGAAAGCTTTTATACGATACACCATATACGATTGTCTTAATTCCCAGCGACGCAATTGCCATCAGGCAACGCACGCAAGGCGCACAACTGGTATAAAATACCGCATCTTCAAAAACTCGATCAGAGAATTTGTTTGCACATGCATGCACAAGATTAAATTCGGCATGTCCGAAAATGCCTTTTTCATAATCTGCGGTATTCTCCGCTTCTGCGATGATTTGACCTTCACTGACTAATACCGCACCGAAGGTGTCATAACCTTTTTTTCCTGCAGACACTGCCAATTCGTAGCAGCGTTTCATATATTTTTCATGATTGTTGTTCATTTGATACTCCAAATAATCATTTTAAAAAGCGGCGGGAGCTTGCTCCCGCCCTACAAATTACTTCTTTTCGATTTTGACAGGGCAAAAGCCGATATAGTCAGCGGCGATCAGCTCGCTCGACGCGCCTGCGATCTGACGCACCAGGCGGGAAGAATCGGCATTGTGCATATGCCCGTAGAACACGCGCCCGACCTTTTCCTCCGCGAGCACCTCGCAGATGGATTGCAAACGCAAATTTGCGTACGCGGGCGGATAGTGCAAAAAGACCAGCAGCTCCTTGTCGGGGCTGTGCTCCTGCAATTTTTTGCCCTCGCGGATGGAAGTGCGCAGTCTCTGCGTCTCGCGGTCGACGATTTTTTGATCATCGGGGCTGTACACATGCTCCAGCGTCCAGCCGCGCGTGCCGCACAAAATAAACTCGTCCGTCTCATACGCGTTGTTAAACAAAAAATCCACCGAAAACGCACCGACACGGTCACGGAACTCCAAGAGCTTTTTCATCGTCTGCCACCAGTAATCATGGTTGCCCTTCAAGACGATCTTATGCCCCGGCAATTCCTGCAAAAAACGGAAATCCGCTTCTGCTTCTTCGATGCGCATTCCCCACGAAATATCGCCCGCAATGACGACGGTATCCTGCTCGGAGACGGTTTTTTGCCAGTTTTCTTTGATTTTTTGCGTGTGGTTTTCCCAACGCGAGCCAAAGATATCCATCGGCTTGTTCATCGTCTGCGCAAGATGCAGATCCGCAATCACAAACGTGGACATAAAAACGCCTCCTTTCGGGAATACTTTGTTTGTCGGTATGACAATATTTTTTGACAAAGAAGGAACCAAAACTATGGAACATCAGCACGACAAACGCGTACCCGATCACATCCGCGGCATCACCTGCAGTGTCCGCAACTGCGTCTACAACGACGGCGAATGTTACTGCACTGCCGAACGCATCAGCGTCGGCCCCTGCACCGCCTGCTCCTGCGGCGACACCGTCTGTGCCACGTTTGAGAACAAGCACGAAGAGAAATAAAAGGGATTTAAGGGGTTTTACCCCTTAAAAACCCCACCAAAGGGGATGATCCCCTT
>JAFQII010000084.1 GCA_017397605.1 Clostridia bacterium | reverse complement strand
TATCCCCCATCGCGTAAAACAGCTTTGCCTGCAGATTCAACGCATCCAGGCGGATACGTTCATCTTTGCATCCGTCGAGGATGCAATCGCAAATCTGCAAAAGTTCATCGTCATGTAACAACAGCTTTTGTGTGTCGTGACAATTCTCCCCGCCCGCAAGCCGCCACATATACGCCCGCATTACGCGATAATCATGCGGATATGACTTGCGCGCATTGCAAATCAGTGCATCCGCTTCCGCAAACCTTCCGTGAAACTCCAGGTCACGGCATGTTTTCAGAATACTCTCGATCTCTTGTTGCTCTTTTTCCGTGTCGCGCCCCATCAATTCGTCGACGGTAACGTCGAAAATGTTCGCAAGCGGCAACAATAACGTGATGTCGGGATACGTATTCCTTGCCTCCCATTTGCTGATTGCGGCGGTGGATATACACAAAAGATTTGCAAGCTGTTCCTGCGTCATATTTTTTTGCAAACGCAGTTTCTTGATATTCTGACCAATATTCAAATCCATAAATAACCTTCCGAAAACATATTTACAAGAGCTCTTTGCATGGTATCATTATAACAGATTTCCGTGCGCTTTGCAAGCGAAGTGCAGGAAAGAAAAATATAACCGCAGGTTGAGTTTGATATCTCAAAACCTATTGCGATTTTTGTCGTTTTGTGATAAAATAAACGTACTTTATACAAACGGAGATACATCTATGTCTTTTTTTAAAACAAGTACTGTTTGCTTTTTGCTTGCAGCCGTCCTTTTACTGGTCGGTTGCAGTGACGGACACGAAGTTTCTCAAACCGAATCTCCGTCAGCCGAAACCGATTTGTCAGTTTCAACGCAAAGCGAGACGGCAGAAAGCATCCAAAGCACACAAGAATCCGAGGAGGTTGAACAATTGGAACACTCCTACATGAAAGCAGTCTGGCTGTCACAATACGATATGTCGCCGATCTATCTTGACGGCGGAAAGCAGCGCGCCGAATCGTCGTTTCTTTCGCTTCTCAAAACGGTATTGGACAACCTAATCTCGGATGGATACAACACAATCATTGTGCAGGTCAGGCCGTTTGCCGATTCGTTTTATCCCAGTGAATACTATCCCGTTTCGAGTTATGTCAGCGGTGCTTACGGGACAGAGGATATTTATGATCCGTTTTCTTATGGTGTCTCGATGGCAAAGGAACGCGGTCTTTCCGTACACGCATGGCTCAATCCCATGCGAGGCATGAAGGTCGAAGAGATCGACGCAGTCGACGACAAATATCTTATCAAGCAATGGTACAACGACCCCGACAAAAAGGACGATTATCTTGTTGCATTTGGCGGCAGATACTATCTCAACCCCGCGCACGAAGAAGTACGCAAGCTCATTGCCGACGGTGCTTCTGAGGTTTGCTCAGGGTATGAGATCGACGGTGTACATATCGATGACTATTTTTATCCCACAACGGATGCAAGCTTTGATGCCGCATCCTACGCCGATTATAAACAAAACGGCGGAACAAAATCGCTTGCCGATTTTCGCTATGACAATATCAACAGGATGGTGGCGTCCGTTTATCGGGCTGTCAAAGCGGTCAATCCTGAGTTGCTGTTTGGCGTCAGCCCTGCAGGGAATCTTAACACGACATATACGACCTTGTACACCGATGTATATACATGGTGCTCCGAGGAAGGCTATCTCGATTATATTTGTCCGCAGATCTATTTTGGCTTAGAGCATCAGACGTTTGATTTCAAAAAGGTCTACAACACATGGAGATCGATCATCAAAAACAAAAATGTCAAGCTTTATGTCGGTATGACGCTCGGCAAGGCGCAAAGCGGTATCGACAACTATGCCGGTACGGGTAAGTACGAATGGCAAAACAAAAAAGATATTCTCAAGCGCTGTCTCGAATATCTGAACACGCAAAAGGATTGCGGCGGTGTCGTATTCTTTTGCTATCAATACATGTACGATCCGCTGACGGGCAAAAGCGTTGCCGAAACGCAAGCGGAACGCGAAAACATGAAAGAAGCACTTGCCTCTTTGGGAGAAGATCATGATCAACTCACATAAACGCGTGAAATATGCATGCTACTCGGTCAATATTTCCATGGCGGTCGTCGGCAATCTGCCGCCGGTGCTGTTTTTGACCTTTCAGTCGATGTACGGCATTTCGTATTCCCTGCTCGGACTGTTGGTACTGGTCAATTTTGTAACACAGCTATTTGTAGATTTGATTTTCTCGTTCTTTTCTCACAAATTCAATATTCCCTTGACGGTCAAGCTGACGCCGATGCTGACAATCATTGGACTTTTGATCTATGCACTCACGCCTTATGTTTTCCCGGGAAATGTATATCCCGGCTTGGTGATCGGTACAATTGTTTTTTCCGCCGCGGCTGGACTTGCAGAGGTTTTGATCAGCCCCGTGATCGCCGCGCTTCCGTCGGATAATCCCGACCGCGAAATGAGCAAGCTCCATTCCATTTATGCATGGGGTGTCGTCGGAGTCATTTTGGTCAGTTCGATGTATCTTGTGTTATTTGGCAGAGAAAACTGGCAATGGCTGATGCTCTTGATGACTGTGATTCCGCTGGCATCCGTCATCTTGTATGCAGGAGCGGAGATTCCCAAAATGTCAACTCCCGAGCGAGTCTCCGGTGTGTTACAGTCGCTCAAAAACAGGAGCTTGTGGCTTTGCGTCGCTGCGATTTTTTTGGGCGGTGCGGCGGAATGCACGATGGCGCAATGGGCGTCGGGATATCTGGAGCAGGCTCTGCAAATTGAAAAGATCTGGGGCGACTTATTTGGCGTTGCACTGTTTGCGTTGGCGCTCGGCCTCGGGCGCACCATGTACGCAAAGGTTGGCAAGCACATCGGACGCGTTCTGTTTTTCGGAGCGGTCGGCGCAACGCTTTGTTATCTGACCGCCGCCATGACGTCTGTCGCGCTTTTGGGGTTGTTTGCATGTGCTTTTACGGGCTTTTGCGTTTCGATGCTTTGGCCGGGATGTCTGATCGTTGCGACAGACCGTTTTCCGTCGGGAGGTGTGTTTATCTTTGCGATGATGGCGGCAGGCGGAGACTTGGGCGCATCGGTCGGTCCGCAGTTGATCGGCATCATCACAGACCTTGCACTTGAAAACAGCACTTTGCTGTCACTTGCGCAAAAAGTTTCACTCATGCCCGAACAGCTCGGCATGAAGCTTGGTATGCTGGTCGGCATGCTGTTTCCGTTGGTTGCAATCTTTGTTTATCTTTTCATTTGGAAAACCTACAAAAAGGCACAAAAAACCGATGCATGATAGGATTTTTAATTTTTGTCCAACTGACGGTTGAGAACGTCTCCCGATACGTTGTTGCAAAATGCTTTTTTGTGTGATAGGATGTACACAAGAACCGAGGCGCCGCGGTCTACATGATCTTGGAGGTTTGACATGAACGAAGTAAACATTGCAAAAAACATTTGCGCCCTGCGAAAAGCCAAGGGCGTCACACAAGAACAGCTTGCGCAGGCGATCAACGTCTCCGCGCAGGCGGTCTCCAAATGGGAAACCGAAGCGAGCCAGCCCGACGTACAGACCTTGCCTTTGATTGCCGAATACTTTAACGTCAGTATTGACTACCTGTATTACGGCAAAAGCATGGCATACGATGACATTTTTGAAAAAAATTTTGAAAAAGTCGCTTCCCATCCGCAGATGAGCAAAGAATCGTACGAAGAAGCGTTTGCTGTTTTTGCATCCGCGCATCACGGCATCTCTCACGGCAATATCCGCGGAAAAACATTCACGTCGAAAGGGATCAGACATATTTCCGACCAAAACGGCGTTTCCGTCCTTTGCGGAGACGGGTACGGCGCCATTTTGACGAGAGATTTTTTTGAAAACCTCTCCGAAAAGACAGTCGCTTTTTCCGTACCGTTTTTGAAAACGCTCGCCGACGAAACCTGTTTAAAAATCGTCATGGTAATTCTGTCTATGAGCGAAATCAGCTATTATGAATTGCAAGAACGTCTTGCGATTGACGAAGCTGAGTTAAACAGAGGCCTGGATATTTTGATTCAAAACAAATTTGTATTTGCCACAGTCTCCAAACACAAGTCTCTCGGGACGACCTACACGCTCTACGATATGTATCACAGCGGTCTGTGTATCTTGCTTGCAACGTTGGAAGTGACGCGCAAAGGGCTTGATGGAATCGCCTGCTGTATGGGCTATGGAGATTATCCGATCAATATCTAATAAGAAACGTCTACGATCGATTATGACCGTAGACGTTTTTGCTTTACCAAATTTCGGTTAAAAAACCGTTCCAGAGCGGTGAGGTAAATCCTTTTGCACCCTCGTGATAATACACGGTATAGTTGACCTTGCCGAGCATTTCCTCGGGGTCTTCCAAATACGCCGACGGTGCATCGCCCTCAAATCTGACGCTCTCTAAATCGCGGCAATTTTCAAATGCGCCTTCGGTGATATGTTTGACAGTCGAGGGGATTACAATTTCCGTCAGCGAAAAATTGGATGCAAAAGCATTGTAACCGACTGTCTCCAATCCCTCGTTGAGTACAACGGACTGCAACGGACAATGATAAAACGCTCTCTCTTCAATCGTTTTAATGGTACTCGGCAATACAAGCTCCGTGAGTTGGGTGTCGTAAAAAGCTGCTTCGCCGATGGAAGCCAAGCCATCCTGCAACGTTACCGACGCGATTGAGGTAAAAGCAAACGCACCGCTTCCCCACGTCTCAATCCCTGCGGGAATCGTGATCTCCGTCAATCCTCTGCAGTTGGAAAATGCATCGTCCCCAAGCTCGGTCAATGTTTGAGGCAAGGTGATCGATTTAATCTCATCGCAAAGGCAAAACGCGTCTCTGCCGATGGTTTGCAAT
>JAFQII010000083.1 GCA_017397605.1 Clostridia bacterium | reverse complement strand
TTTTTTGACTAGTCTCTTGTCTTTGCTACCCACGCGTTCCAACGCGGGTCGGCTTTGATTTCTTTTTCGACATGGCTGTAATCGGGGTTGCACCAGAACGGCCAATCGGCGGGAAGCTCGCGCACGATCTTTTTGTCGGTCTCGGCTTGGTATGTGACAAACGAGACCAGCGGGGAAGTCAGTGTGTGTTCCTTGCCGTCGCAGATGCGCTCAAATGCTTTTGCGTGATGCAATGCCATATCCAACGACACAAACGCATCGTCGTGATAGCCGCGCTCCCACTGCAAGCGCGAGAGGAACAGGTACAGCTTGCTGACAAACTCGTGATGCACGCCCATGTTTCCGTCGTCGCAGATGAGATCAAACAGGTTGACGGCGCCTTTGACCTTTTGCATCGGCAGATCGGTGTCAAAATGACTGCGGTTTGCGATCAAGCCGTAAACGAGCTGCTCGGAAAATTGGCGTGCACTCTCCAGCAAAAACGCGCCGACGTACATCGCGTTTTGCTTGCCGTCCGTTCCCTCGGTGAGCAAAAACTCCTGCGATTGCTGTAATTTGGGCATGCGGTTCGCGCAAGCGACCGCTTTGTCAAACTCGCCGTAGGTGCGGTAAAGCGGAACGAGAATGGCAATGGCACGGGTAAAGACCGTGTTGTCCGAGGTGCTTTCGGCAAGGCTTTCGCAGACCTTGGCACATTCCGCCCAGTACTCGTTTTTCTTGTGGTGGTCGTAGTGGTATTGAATGTATCCTTCCTCGTCGTAGCCCAGCCAGCCGTGATGCCTGCGCCAACCCGCTTCCCAAAGCGTTTCCGCCAATGTAATGAGCAGACGCTCGTTGCCGGGGAACTCTGCCAGCCCGTCGCGCAAGATCGCAAGGCAGTCTTCCACCCATCCGTCATCGCTGTCGCGCCCAATGTCGTATGCGTCGATGCGGCCGATGATCGCATCGATTTTTTGTTCTCTGTCGCCGTGGTAGCCAAACAGCTCGTCGATGGTCACGCCGAAATAGTTTGCAATCGACGGCATGAGCTCCATGTCGGGATAGCTTCCGCCCGATTCCCAGCGCGAGACGGCTTGCGCAGTCACGCCCAACGCTTCTGCAAGGGACTCCTGCGTTCTGCCGTTGCGTCGGCGGAGCGCGCGTATTTTTGTGCCTAATGAAAGTTGCATGATGATTTCTCCTTGTGACGTGTGTTCACCGGTGTGATTTCATCATAGCACAAGGGGATGCAAAAATCAATCATCAAACATTTGTTGTAAAATCAATCACTGGTTGAAAAAACGCCTTGCCGTTTTGTTGGCAAGGCGTATGCTTTTTTTATTCCTCGTGGTACAGCGGACGGATCTTTTTGCGGTAGATGCGGATAAACAGCACGACGGTTGCTGCGAGGCTGGCAAGCTCCGCGATCGGAAACGACCACCAGACGTTGGTGACTTCTCCCGTCAGGCTCAAAAGGAACGCGACGGGCAACAGCACCACAAGCTGACGGCAGACCGACACGATGGTGGAATACATGCCGTTGCCGAGCGCCTGAAAAGACGACGACAATGCGATACAGAACGCCGCAATCGGGAACGAGCAGGAGATCGCACGCAAGGCGACCGTTCCGACGCGCAGAAATTCCTCGTTGGGGTCAAACAGCCCGAGCAAGAGATCCGGCACGAGCTGAAAAGCGGCAAAACCTGCCATCATTACCGCAAAAGCGACAGCGCAGACCAGTTTAAGTGTGCGCGTGATGCGCTTGGGCTTGCGGTAGCCGTAGTTGTACGCAATGATCGAAATGCTCGCGTTGTTGAGTCCGAAGATCGGCATAAAGAAGAAGCTCTGCAGCTTGTAATAGATACCGAACACCGCCGTTGCCGTCTCGGAAAAGCCCTGCAGAATCGTGTTGATACCAAAGTTCATGACCGCGCCGACAACCATCATAATTGCAGACGGAATGCCGATCGCCAGAATATCTTTGATGATATGCCATTTGGGAAAGATGTACGACAGCTTGAGCGTGACGTCGGGGTTGCATTTGATGTTGAAGAAAACCGCCAGGATCGCCGCTACCCACTGACCGATGACAGTTGCGACCGCCGCGCCGGCGATGCCCATGGCAGGAATGCCCAGCGCAGGGACACCGAAGATAAAGACGGGGTCGAGGATGATGTTCAGCACCGCGCCCGTGCCTTGGGTAAACAGCGTGTAGATCGTTCTGCCCGAGGATTGGAGCATGCGTTCAAACAGCACCTCAAACATGATGCCCGCGATCCAGATGCAACAGATCGAAACGTAAGCCGTACCGCCGTTTACGGTTTCTGCTACGTCGGACTGCATCTCAAAAAACGGACGTGCGCCGAAAAAGCCAAACATCATAAACACGGCAGTCATCACAAAGCATAAGAACATACCGTTGCCGGCAACGTGGCTGCCGCGGTCGCGGTTCTTTTCGCCGAGTGCGCGGGAGAACAGCGCGTTGACGCCGACACCGATGCCCGTGGCAAAGCCGATCTGCAGGTTTTGAATCGGAAACGCCAGCGACAGTGCGGTGACGGCGCTCTCGGAGATGCGCGCGACATAAAGGCTGTCGACGATGTTGTACAGCGCCTGTACCAGCATGGAACTGACGATCGGCAGGGACATGGATACAACCAGCTTGCCGATGGGCATGACGCCCATTTTGTTTTCCTGTACGTTTTGCATGTGTTTTTGCCTCTTAAAAAAATAGTTTGCATGT
>JAFQII010000082.1 GCA_017397605.1 Clostridia bacterium | reverse complement strand
TATCATCCTCGTCGGCGACGGCATGGCAGACATTCCGCTGACCGAGCTCGACGGCAAAACACCGCTTTCCGCCGCACACAAGCCGGGTATGGACTACATCGCTTCCAAGGGTATCAATGGACGTGTCAACACCGTTCCCGAGGGTATGGTACCCGAGAGCGATACGGCAAACCTTGCAATTATGGGCTACGATCCCAAACTGTACTCCAAAGGCCGTTCTCCGCTGGAGGCGGCAAGCATTGGCATCCGTATGCAGGATGACGAAACGGCGATCCGCGCCAACATCGTGACCTTGTCCGAGGAGGAAGAAGCCTATGAGGACAAGCATATGGTCGACCACTCGGCGGGCGAGATCACGACCGAAGAAGCCGATGAGCTGATCAAAGCCGTGCAGGCGCATTTCGGCAATGAGATTCTGACCTTTTATACGGGCGTCAGCTACCGCCACTGCCTGATCTGGAAAAATTGTCCCGATTACACCGATTTTTGCCGTCCGCACGATATCATCGGCAAGCGCATCGGCGATTACCGTCCGCAAAACGCCACCTCGCAGGCGATGTGGGAGCTGCAACGCGCTTCTTACGATTTGCTGAACAATCACCCTGTCAACCTCGCGCGCGCCGCGGCAGGCAAGCGCAAGGCAAATTCTCTTTGGTTGTGGAGCCCCGGCAAAAAGCCGTCTCTGCCGTCTTTTGCGGAGATGACGGGCTTGCGCGCGTCGGTTGTCTGCGCGGTCGACTTGATCCGCGGCATCGGACTTTGCGCGGGGATGAACGCTCCCGCGACCGAAGGCGCAACGGGTACGCTGGATACCAATTATGAAGGCAAGCTGCAAACCGCATTGCGTGAACTGCAAAACGGCGCCGATTTTGTATATATCCATGTCGAAGCGCCCGACGAATGCGGCCACCAAGGCAGCTACACCGACAAGATCGAGGCGATCGAACGGATTGACCGCCATATTCTCGTGCCGTTGATGGCGCATATGAAAGAGATCGGCGAGCCCTACCGTCTGATTCTGACACCCGACCACCCCACGCCCGTTTACGTGCGCACGCACACGCACGACGCCGTTCCGTTTGTGCTGTATGATTCCGCGGCAGAAAAAGACAGCGGAATCGATTGCTACTGCGAGCAAAGCGGCTTTGACGGCGGTGTGTATCTGGACAAGGGTGAGGATCTCATCAAACTTTTGACGGAGAAACAAGCATGAAAGGTGACAAATATCTGTTTTCGAGCGGCAAGGTTGTTTTGTCCGACTACAACGAATATTCGATCTTCAACCTTTGCAGAGGCAAATACTCCCGCGTGATCCGTACGGCGGTCGTCACATGGATCGTGATCATCTGCGCGTTTTTTGCGGTCGCGGGCTTTGTGGCAAAGAATATGATGACGGTTTTGATCGGCGGTATCATTCTGTTGTGTCTTGCGAGCTTTTTCGTACTGTTGCGCAGACAGGTCAAGACGGTCTGTCTCAAAAAAAGGCAGTATCTTTATGCGACGCACGAGGTGCGCTTCGGCAAAAACGGTCTCATCTACTCCGTGCTGTTTGACCCTGAACACAATCCCTATAAGCAGGAAAACACACAGGACGACTTTTTCTACGACGATTTTTACCGTATTTACGAGACGGGAGGCTTTTTCTACCTCTATCTCGACAAAAAATCCACGATCATCGTGCCCAAGAGGAACATGATGCCCGCGGATTCTATGGAATTGCGTGAATTGCTTACAAAAAAACTTGACAAAAAGTTTATTCGCTGCATTTGAGCAGTTCATCCTCGCGTGAGGTGTCCCCGCCTGCGGCGAGCAGACCGATTCTGCGTTTTTGCGCCTGCGCGTGCACCTTGGCTTTGTATGCGCGGTAGTCCGGCGTATCGGGACGGAATTTGCCCAAAAACAGATCGGGATAGTTGTAGGCAGTGCTTTTGCCTGTGTAGCGGACGCAAAGCACGGCATACGGCTTGCCACGCTCGCAGATATAGTGCTCTGCCGAGATCTCATAGCCGTTGTCCCACAAATACGCGCGCAGATCGTCCTGCGCCGTCATCGGTTGCAGCAGCAAAAGGCAGTCGGGATGCTTGCCGTATCTCTGCAAGATGTCGGCAATCAGTTCACCGCCCATGCCGCAAATGCACGCGCAGTCAAAGTGATAGCCGTCCAGACGGTCAAAGCCGTCCGACAGCACAAACTGCGGCTTGACGCCGTGCCGTGCGGCGGTTTCCATGCCGCGCGCAAGCGGACCTTCGTTGATGTCCGAGGCGACGCAAAGCGTTGCATCACCGTTTTGCATGGCGCGGACGGCGACCAACGCGTGATCCGAGCCGATGTCCGCAAGGCATGCAAACGGACCGTATGTATGAATGAGCCTGCTTACCAGCTCCAGGCGGTTGCCGAGTGATCTCATAAACGGATCCTTTCTGTCGGTATGTAGAGCGGGAGAACCGCTCTGTCAGCACATTTTGTCTTCGATGCATCGAAAAGCCTTTTTGGCTTTTTGCTTGAGCATATGCGCGGGACAGCATTTGTTGACCATGGTGTTGGCAATCAAAAATCCCAGCATGATACCCATCGCCATGCCGATGATGTCACACATCGCACGGTGGCCTGCAATCATTTTTTTCATATCAGACATGTTGCAAAGCATTGTTTTATCACTCTCCCGACAGTAGTTTGTCCGGCGGGAACAAAAAATATACTACCACAAAAAACGCTTTGTTGCAACCTTTTTTTGAAAAAACCGATTTTGATCGAATTTTTTTAAAAAAACTGTTGACAAATCGAAAACAACGAGATATAATGGAACGTACTGTGTACTGATGCAGCAAACGAGAGATGAGGTGTTTTCCGAATGGTTTTGGATCTTCGTGAGTTGATCGGCGGTTCGGTGGGCACCGTACCTTTCGCATATGAGGAGTCTGCATCGGACTTGTCCGACGATCTGGTTTCCGGTTCGGTTTCGGTGGACGGTGTGGTGGAGAACCATGCCGGATACCTGACGCTTGACGGGATGGCAGTGCTTGAGGGCATTGTCCGTTGCGGCAGATGCTGCAGAGAGTTTCCGTGCAGATTGGAGTTTCCCTTGTCATACAAATTGGCAGAGGAGCTTGCCAACGAGGACGAAGAGGAGTTTTTGCTCCTTGAGGACGGCAGGCTGGAGCTTTCGGAGACGGTACGCGGACAATTGCTGACAGAGATGCCGTATCGGTTTCTTTGCAAGGACGATTGCAAGGGACTTTGCCCCAAGTGCGGTTGTGACCTCAACGTAGAGCGATGCTCCTGCGATACGCGTGAG
>JAFQII010000081.1 GCA_017397605.1 Clostridia bacterium | reverse complement strand
TTGCGTTGCATGTGCTATACTGTTTGCAATCAAAATCGGCGAGGTGCAATGATGGCAGAGCTTTGGGACGCATACACAAAGAGCGGAAACAAAACAGACGGTGTTCTGGTGCGGGGAGAACCGATCCCCGACGGGCTGTTTCATATGGTGTGCGAGGTTTTGGTACGGCACGCGGACGGAAGTGTGCTTTGCATGGAACGTGCGCACAGCAAGCCGAATTATCCCGCATATTTTGAAGCGACTGCGGGCGGCTCGGCACTGCAAGGCGAGGACGCACTGACCTGCGTCAAGCGCGAATTGCAGGAAGAAACAGGATTGGTTTGCGATACCTTTTGCGAGATCGGGCAGTACGCCGACGAAGGCGACCAAACGATCTACATGACTTACGTTTGCACCGTGGATTGCGACAAAAGCGCGGTGCGCCTGCAAGAGGGCGAGACGGAGTCCTTTTTGTGGATGACAGAGACGGAATTTGCGTCCTTTTTACACTCCGACAAGGTGATCGCACGGCAGGTGGCGCGGTTTTTGCCGTATTACAGGCAAAACGGCTGGTTTTCCTACAAGCTGCTCGCACTGGACATGGACGGAACCTTGCTCGGGACAGACGGCAAGGTTCCGCCGCGCAACAAGCAAGCGATCGCGCGGGCGTTACAAAACGGTGTACACGTCGCCATTTCGACGGGACGTTCCTTTTCGGGCGCAAAGTGGTGTTCGGAAGAGCTTGGCTTGACATCTCCCGTGATCGCATACAACGGCGCAATGATTTGCGACCCCGTGACGAGCGAGGCATTGTTTTCCGTCGAGCTTTCTCCGCGTGACGCGCGCATGGCGATGCGTCTCGGCATCGAGCGCGGCACGACGTTGTGCATCTGGTCAAAAGGCGAGCTGTTCGGCTATCCGATCAACGAGCGGGTTTTGGATTATGTCAACTACGCGGGCGTACAGCCCAAGCCTGCGGCAGACCTTGATGCCCTTTGCGAGCGCGGTGTGACCAAGGTGCTTTGGTACGACGACGCGTCACGCGTTCCCGATTTGTGGCATGAGATGCAGGCGATTCCGTTTGAAAACGTCACGGTTTGTCCGTCCAACCCAAAATTCCTTGAGTTTTTCAGCGGAGACGTCTCCAAAGCGGTCGCGCTCGGCAAGCTGTGCGACTTGCTCGGGATTTCCCGCGCGGAAGCCGTTGCGGTCGGCGACGGCGCCAACGACATCGAAATGCTCTCCTTTGCAGGGCTGGGCGTCGCAATGGGCAACGCGTCCGACCTCGTCAAGCGGCATGCCGATGCAGTGGTCTGCACCAACGACCAAGGCGGCGTCGCCGAAGTGATCGAAAAGTGGTTTGTATAACTCCAAAGAAAAGTGATTGCCGAAAACTGACGTTTTCGGAACGGGTTATGTAAACCAATCGGAGAGAAAAACACCGCTGTGCGAGACGCATAGCGGTGTTTGGTTTAGATCAAAGAAAACATAGCAGTCAAGCAAACGGTCTGCGCAAGCTGAGTCGAAACGGAGAACGACAGCGAAGTACATGTGTCTGCAATTTGCCTCATAAAGGAAAGATCCGATTCGGACAAGTCAAACGAGTGGCGATACAAAACAAATGCGAGGTTTTTGTCAATTTTGTAGAGCGTCAGCTCGGATTTTAAAACCATTGCGAGTGAGTTGCACGCGGACGCAAGCTTGCCAAGCATTTCTCGCTTGCTGTTTTTGAGCAAAGCAAATTGCGGGTCTTCATGGAACAGTCCGTTCAGGAGCGAAAGGCTTTGCGCATAATATCCCCCGCCCTGCGGAGCGCCCTTGGGTTCAAGGCTGTAATCCACCGAAAAAAGCTCGGTTTTGTTTTGAATCTGCTCAACGTTCATGTATATACCTCCTGCAAAAAATAAAAAGTGCGTGACCGAAGCCACGCACGAAAAACGTAGCTTGACTTTTGTTTGCAGTACAACTCATCCATTTCGGGCGAGACATCAAGACATACGTTTTTGCCGAACGTATGCCCGAATGGATTATATCGTTGTACTGCAGATATATTGTATCACACTTTTATGCGTTTTACAAGAGGGAATTTTCGGATGGGAAATATTTTTGACGAGGACAGTTACGGTTTATGTGCATCCACCGGCTCATAAACAGGGTGCTCATCTAATAAAAGTGCCGCAAACGGCAAAAATGTTAGATGAACCTATTGCTTTTTTTGAACAAGCAGTGTATAATACATGTAATAAAAGTGCCGCAAACGGCAAAAATATTAGACGGAGGGTGCCATGGAGATCAAAAGAGATGTGTATCTGAACAGGTTGATTGTCCGAAAACACAACGGTTTTATCAAAGTGATCACGGGTATTCGCAGAAGCGGAAAATCATATTTGCTCAACAAATTATTCTATGATCACCTGATCGCAGAAGGGATCGCCGATGATCATATCATCCGATTTGCATTTGATTCTGCGGATGATCTGCTCAAAATCGGCGAGAGCCCGCTCGTTCTCGACAACGAGCGCGAGAACAGAAAAGTCGACCCCGCCAAGTTTTTAAATTGGCTGCAGGTGCAGATTTGCGACCGTGAGATGCATTACATTTTGCTCGATGAGGTTCAAAAGCTCGGCGCGTTTGAATCGGTGATGAACGGATTTCTTCGCAAGAGCAATCTTGACGTATATGTTACGGGGAGCAACTCCAAATTTTTGTCCAAGGACATTTTGACGGAGTTTGAGGGCAGAGGCGACGAGGTGCACATTCTTCCGCTTTCGTTTTCGGAGTATTACGCGTTTAAAGGCGGAGACAGGGGCGAAGCGTTTGACGACTATTCCGTTTACGGCGGACTTCCCGCAGTCGCGCTCATGGCGACCGAAGAGCAAAAAGCGCAATATTTGATTTCGCAAATGCAAAACCTCTATCTGCGTGATATTCAAAACCGCTACGGTCTGAAAGATGATGCATCTATCGGCGAGGTCTTGGATGTTGTGGCTTCGGGCATTTCCGCTTTGACCAATCCGCGAAAGATCGCAGACACGATGCGCAGTATTCACGGCAGCGGCATTTGCGACGCTACCGTGGACCGATATATCGGTCATATGGAAGATGCTTTTATGCTTTCTCGGGTCAAACGATTTGATGTAAAGGGAAGAAAATATATCGGCTCTCCATACAAGATTTATTTTGAAGATGTCGGACTCCGAAACGCACGTCTGAATTTCAGACAAATCGAGGGAACGCATATTATGGAGAACATCATTTATAACGAACTCCGCTTCAGAGGATATCAGGTGGATGTCGGTGTGGTGGAATCGCGCGAAAAGGATGCTCGGGGAAAAGAGGTTCGGGTGCATCGGGAGATCGATTTCGTAGCCGCGCTCGGCAGCAAAAAGTATTATATTCAATCTGCTTATGCGATTCGAGATCAAGCAAAATATGAGCAGGAGACCGTTTCTTTTGACAAAACGATGGATTCGTTTAAAAAGATCGTGGTCGTTGAAAAAAGCATGAAGCCGCGCCGTGACGAAAAAGGATATGTGACGATGGTCGTCAAAGAAGT
>JAFQII010000080.1 GCA_017397605.1 Clostridia bacterium | reverse complement strand
TCCAAAACATATCCGTCAACAGCACCCAAACGGCTGTCGGAAAACAGAAACGGACCGTGTACCATAACTTTTCTCCTGCTTTATATTGGTTTATTTTATTTTATCACAAAACATCTTGTTTTTCAATATTGACTTTTCAAAAAAATGAGGTATAATATAATTTTAGAATGAATTTTCAAATAAGAAGGATATGCCATGACAAAGATTGATATTTTTTCGGGTTTTCTCGGCGCGGGTAAAACGACACTGATCAAAAAACTGATCAAAGAGGCTTATGCGGGAGAAAAGCTCGTTCTGATCGAAAACGAATTTGGCGAGATCGGCATTGACGGCGGTTTTCTCAAAGATGCAGGCATCGAGATCACCGAGATGAACTCGGGATGCATCTGTTGCAGTCTCGTCGGCGACTTTACCAAAGCGCTCGGGCAGGTACTTGAGCAGTTCGCTCCTGACCGCATTCTGATCGAGCCTTCGGGTGTCGGCAAATTGAGTGATGTCATCCGCGCCGTACAGGGCGTTGCAAATGAAAACGTTGTTCTCAACGGCTTTACCACCGTAGTTGACGCAAACAAGTGCAAAATGTATCTCAAAAACTTTGGCGAGTTTTTCGGCGATCAGCTTGAGCATGCGAGCGCGATCATTTTGAGCCATACCGATAACGCCTCCGAGGAAAAGATCGCGCGCACTGTTGCGCTCATCCGCGAAAAGAACGCTGACGCAGTGCTCGTTACCACGCCTTGGGATGCTCTTACGGGTGCGCAGATCCTTGCCGCGGTTGAAAAACGCAACACCATTGAGGATGTGCTTGCCAAACTGACTGCTGAGACCGAGCACCATCATCACGATCACCACGACCACGATCACCACGATCACGATCATCACGACCACGATCATCATGAGCATGATCATCACGACCATGAACACGGCGAGGATTGCACGTGCTCTTGCTGCTGTGAACATGATCACGACCATCATCACCACCATGCCGACGACGTGTTTGTCAGCTGGGGTGTCGAAACCACCAAAAAATACACCGCAGAAGAACTTGCACACATTCTGGAATCTTTGCTTGCTGAGTCGGAATACGGCATGGTCCTGCGTGCCAAGGGTATCGTAGCTGCCAAAGAAGGCGATTGGTTGCACTTTGACTATGTTCCGGGTGAGCCCGATATCCGTACGGGATGCGCGGACGTCACAGGCAGACTTTGCGTGATCGGTGCTGGCCTCAAGCAGGACAAACTCGCCGAGCTGTTTGGTGTATAACAAGGAGAACAGGCATGGAACTTCCCGTATATCTCTTTACCGGTTTTCTCGAATCGGGCAAAACCAGATGCATTCAAGAAACATTAGAGGACGAAAAATTCAATACCGGCGACAAGCTGCTTGTGATCTGCTGTGAAGAAGGCATTGAGGAACTCGACCCCACAAGCTTTGCGCATCCCAACGTAGCAATTGAATACGTCGAAGAGCCGGGCGATCTTTGTCCCGAGCTGTTTGAGTCCTTTGCGCAAAAGCATAACCCCAAAATGGTCATTGTCGAGTACAATGGCATGTGGATGCTGGATTTGTTCTATACGCGTCTGCCCGAGGATTGGTTTGTGTGCCAGGAACTGCTGTTTATTGATACGACCACGGTCAAAACCTACAACACCAACATGCGTACACAGATGGTTGACAAGCTGCAAAGCTGTGAGATGGACATTTTCAACCGTGTTCCCGATGATATGGACGTGTTGGAACTTCACAAGATGGTACGTACCATCAGCCGCCGCGCGATGATCGCATACGAATACGCGGACGGCACGATGGATTATGACCAGATTCAAGATTCGCTTCCGTTTGACATCAATGCACCGATCATTGAGATCAAAGATAGCGACTATGCCGAGTGGTACCGCGATCTTTCCGAGGAGATGGAAAAGTACGAAGGTAAGACCGTGTGTTTTAAAGGCATGGTAGCGAGAGGTAACAATCCGCTGGAGAAATCGTTTGCTGTCGGCAGACACGTTATGGTCTGTTGTGCGGAGGATATCACGTTCCGCGGCTTGGTTTGCAAAGGCACCAATCAGCTCAAGGTCAAGACGCGCGACTGGATTTTGATCACCGCAAAAATCAGTATCGAAGAGCATAAGCTTTACGATGGCAAAGGACCCGTCTTAACCGCCGTTGATGTCAAGCCTGCGGAGCAACCGGAACAGCCTGTTGCAACTTTTTACTAAAAAACGAGAGATGCTTTTGGGAGTACAAAAGCATCTCGTTTTTTATTCTTGGTGAAGATAGTAGGCGACAGCCAGATCTACGACCAAGCCGTAGCTTGCCGTCCCTTCTTTTTCGCCTTGCGATCCCAAAAAAGCGTCGTTAACGGCGCCCGTGACTTCCGACACGGTGCTGTCGCGGTATTGTTCAAAAAACAAAGAATATGCGCCGAATTCGCCTTTGACCTCGACAGGAAGATATTTGTTTGCAAACTTTTTGTAAAGCTCCTGATCTGCCGCCCATAGTGCGTCAGTCACATACTGCAGCATATTTGCGTATCCGGAATACCGTACATACGCATCCTCACTGCCGATGCAAACCAGATATGCGACAAAATTTGCCTCGTCCTCGCGCGCGATGCCGCGTTGGTGCGAGAACTCGTGTGCGATCGTAAACGGGCGGATGAAGTCGGGATAGTTGACGTTGATATTCACTTCGCCCGTCATAAAAGTGTATACACCCGAAATGTGCGTGTAGGTAAAGAATTTTGATACTGCCAGCGGTTTTGCCTTGCTGTCAAAATGGCTGATGTATTCGGCAGAACCGGCATACTTCGCATACGCGTCATTGATTTTGCAGACCAAGGTATTGTAGTCATATTGCATCATCGACGCGCCGCCGATTCCAAACGTAACCTCGTCTTTGATTCGGTTCAGCTCTTCTGCGAGAATGACAGCCGTATCGTATAATTCCTCGGCGGAAACCTTGCGTTTTTCGAGACCGAGGTTATCCTCCAAGGGGTTGCGAAAATAACAAGGTCCGAAAGCAGACATAAAAATGATTAATATCGCCAGCAATCCGCAAACCAAAGGCAATAGCCAACGAAAATAATTGCCTACGCTTTCATCGCGCTTCATCGAACGGTTGGAAAAGAAGAAGTAGCCTGCAATCAGAAGCGGAATCGATAGAATAACCCATTCCGCAACCGAAAAGTGTACCAGGCCCGAAAGCTTTGCAAGTGCGAAACGAATGCCTTGCGCAGGATAGCGCGACCAAAACTCCGCAAACGGCTCAAAGCATCGTGCGAAAACGTAAATTAACAAGGAAAGCAGAAACAATGCCTCGGTCAATAAAACATATGGGCGAAAGAAACCGCGCTCCTTTAGCTTTTCGACAAAAGTCTGTTTGATTTTTGCTTCGGAGGTACTTTCCATCAAAGCACCATGCTCCATCCAAACGGATCCTCTTTGATTCCGTATTGAATACCTGTGATATCATCATACAGCATCTGCGAGATCTTGCCGATCTCATTGTTGTTGATGATGATCTTTTCGCCGTCCCAATTCAATTCGCCGACGGGGGAGATGACAGCGGCTGTTCCCGTGCCAAACATTTCATCGAGCTTGCCTGCCTTGTGCGCCTCATAGACCTCGTCAATCGAAATTCTGCGCTCTTCGACCTCGTACCCCTTTGCACGCAAATAAGCGATTGTAGAGTTTCTGGTGACGCCGGGGAGGATGTTGCCCTCAAGCCGGGGTGTGATGCATTTGCCGTCAATGACAAAAAAGACGTTCATCGCACCGACTTCGTCGATGTATTTGTGTTCGATACCGTCCAGCCAAAGCACCTGCGCATAACCCATCTGCTCCGCCTTTTGCTGACCGATCAGAGATGCGGCATAGTTACCGCCGACCTTTGCAAAGCCGGTACCGCCTTTGACCGCACGGACATATTCGTCTTCGACAACAATCTTGACGGGTGCAAGTCCGCCTGCGTAATAAGAACCGGACGGTGCCAGAATGATCGCAAACTTATAGTTCTTGGAAGGATGTACGCCGAGACCGACGTCTGTCGCAATGATAAACGGACGGATATACAGAGACGTGCCGGGGTCGGTGGGAATCCAGTCTGCATCGGCAAGTACGGTCTCTTTGATTGCCTGCAAAGCATCCTCGGGATCAATTTCGGGAATGCACATACGTCTGTTTGTTGCATTGAGACGCTCGATGTTTTTCATCGGTCTGAACAAACGCACGTTGCCGTCTGCATCCTTGTATGCCTTCATGCCCTCAAACATCTCCTGCGCATAGTGGAACACCACGCATGCGGGCGAGAGAACAAGGTCGTGATACGGTGTAATACGCGCATCATGCCAACCCTGCTCGGGGTTATAGTCCATCTCAAACATATGGTCCGTAAAAATTTTACCAAAACCGAGCTTGCCCGTGGGCTTTTGCTTCGGACAAGTCGTTTTTTCAAATCTGATTTCCATAAAAAATACCTCTTTTCATAACCAAAAAGTTGTTCTCTTATAATCTATCACTTTTTGAGTCAAAATGCAAGTCTTTTTTCAAAAAATTTCATTTTAGAGCATTTTGATACTTTTTTGCAAAAGTTTTCGCAAGTTTTCGGATGTTCATATGGAGTTCACAAGTTGGGCATATAATGATATTACATAGAAAGGAGTGCTTTGTATGAACATACTTCGTTTCTTGATTCCCAAGAGCTTGGTTGCTTGTCTGGAAGATCAGGCATCCTTGCGCAACGGTCTTGAAAAAATGCGCAACCGCGGATATACCGCGATGCCTGTGATCTCCAAAAACGGCGTCTATCTCGGGACGGTCACCGAAGGCGATTTTTTGTGGTTCATGCTTGATCACAGCGATTGCGATCTGAAATCGTTAGAAAAATTTTCTGTCTCGGACATTATGCGAACAGGGTGGAATCCGCCCGCAAAGGCATCTGAGACGATTGAGGAAGTTTTCGATAAATTAAAAGATCAGAATTTTGTTCCCGTTGTAGACGACCGCAATGTATTTGTCGGGATTGTCACCAGGCGGGCAATTCTCGAACACTGCGTGATCGAAAAGGGCGATAAGAAACCGAATCCGATGCTGCATTTTCAGACGATCTGACAAACTTTGTAACCAAAAACACAGGCGTTTTTCGTATGCTTTTCCGCGAAAAACGCCTCGTTTCTCGAAAGGGTATTTTGACATGAATGTTCAAAAACCGGATATGTTTAAACTTGCAAGTCTTGCGAATATAACGATAACGCAAGAAGAGGCTGCTTTATTTTCGAATTATTTTGATGAACTGTTTGGCTTTTTTGACGGTATCGGTACTATTGAACCGGGTACGCCCATATTGTCAGATGAGATGCTTGCTTTGCGCAAGGATGCGGCTATTTCTGTCTGTGACAGAGCAGAGCTGCTTGCGAATGCCAAAGCAGTCGAGGACGGTTGCGTGACTGTTCCGAAAGTAATGGAGGAGTTATGAAACCGTTGACTTCTATGACGGCGAGTGCTCTTTCGACGTTGCTGCAGGCAAAAGAGATCTCTTCCGTTGAGCTGACGAACGCGTTTTTACAGCAAATCGAATCTCGCGATTGCGAGATCGGTGCATATCTGACTGTTTGCGCTGCGTCCGCACTTCAAACCGCCGCCTCAATTGACAAACGCCGTGCAAACGGCGAAAAGCTTCCCGCTTTGTCAGGGATCCCCATGGCGATCAAGGATAATATTTGCACCCGGGGAATCCGTACAACCTGTGCATCAAAAATGCTTTCGGATTACGTTCCGCCGTACAGCGCAACCGTATATAGCCGTTTGATGCAAAACGGCGCCGTTTTGCTCGGGAAGCTCAACATGGACGAGTTTGCCATGGGAGGCTCGACAGAAAACTCCGCATATCATACGACTCGAAATCCGCACAATACGGCTTATGTTCCGGGGGGATCCTCGGGAGGCAGTGCCGCTGCTGTTGCCGCAAGGGAAGCGGTATACACTCTTGGAAGTGATACCGGCGGTTCTGTTCGTCTGCCTGCGGCTTTTTGCGGAGCTGTAGGATTACGTCCGACCTATGGGCGAGTCTCACGGTACGGTTTGGTCGCGTATGCCTGCTCTCTTGATCAAGTCGGAATCGTCACCAAGGACATTCGCGACAATGCGCTGGTTTTGCAAACGATCGCAGGATACGATGCAAATGATTTTACGTCTTCTTCAGCGGAGATTCCCGACTATACTGCAGTTCTCGGCAGAGGAATATCCGGTTTGCGTATCGGCGTTCCAAAGGATGTATTTTCTCAAACTGTCCAAAGCGATGTGAAACAAGTGGTTGCATGCGCACTCGAAAAATTGGAAAGCATGGGTGCAGAGCTTGTGGAGTTGCCTTATGCAATACCAGAATTGGCATTGCAGGCCTACTATATACTTGCTTTGGCAGAAGCTTCTTGCAATCTTGCGAGATATGACGGTGTGCGCTACGGTTATCGTGCCGAAGCTGCCGAAGATTTGCAGTGCATGTACAGGCTTACAAGAAGCGAAGGCTTTGGCAGTGAAGTCAAACGCCGCATTCTTGTCGGCGCGTATTTGCTCGGCGAATCACAAAAAACGGCATATTATGATAAGGCGTTGCAGGTTCGCCGACAGGTTGGTTTGTTTTTTGACAAGTCTTTTGCGATGTGCGATCTGATTCTGACACCGACTTCTCCAACTGCCGCTTACCGCATCGGAGAGCAGAGCGAAGATCTCGCTGTGAAATTAGGCATGGATTGCTATACCGTTCCCGCAAGTCTTGCAGGAATTCCGGCACTGTCCGTTCCGTGCGGAATAACGGCTGAGGGTTTGCCGATCGGGATGCAATTGACAGCGCCTGCATTTTGCGAGAGTTTACTTTATCGTGTTGCGTATGCATATGAGCGGGAGGTTGGCAATGGAACGGTATAAAGGCTATCACCCCGTGATCGGCTTGGAAGTGCATGTTGAGCTTGCTACCGAAAGCAAACTGTTTTGCGCGTGTCCGACAACGTTCGGTGCAGAACCGAATACACAGTGCTGTCCTGTGTGTATGGGCTTTCCCGGAACGCTGCCGACCGTCAACAGCCGTGCGGTTATGCTGGCAATCAAGGCGGGCCTTGCAACAGCGTGTGAAATTGACGATACACTTATTTTTGACCGAAAGCAATATACTTATCCCGATTTGCCCAAGGCTTTTCAGATTTCTCAATTTGACCGTCCGCTTTGCAAAAACGGTTCGGTGATGATCGAGACTTCGGACGGTATCAAACGGGTCGGCATCACGCGCATCCATGTAGAAGAAGATGCGGGCAAGCTGATCCACGGCGCGGATCAAACAAAACTCGATTATAACCGATGCGGAGTACCTCTGATTGAGGTTGTTTCGGAGCCGGTCATGTATTCTGCCGAAGAGGCCGTGGAGTATGTCCGTAAGCTTCGTTCTGTTTTGCTGTATGCCGGCGTTTCCGATTGCCGTATGCAGGAGGGGTCGCTTCGCTGTGATATCAATCTGTCAGTTATGAAAGACGGACAAAACGAATTGGGCGTACGCACGGAAATGAAAAACCTTAATTCGCTAACGTATATTCGGAAAGCAATCGAAAGTGAGTTTCGCCGTCAGGTCGATTTACTGACGGGCGGATCGGAGATCGTTCAGGAAACGCGCCGCTACGATCCGAAAAACGGAAAAACGATTTGCCTGAGGCAAAAGGAAAACACGGCTGATTACCGTTTTTTGCCCGAATATGATTTGCCGCACTATCGGGTTTCAAAGCAACTTATAGAAGAATTGAAGCTGCAGCTTCCGCTGATGCCCGATGTACGCAAACAGCATTTTGCAAACCGCTACGGGTTGCGTGCATATGATTGCGGTTTATTGACAGAGTCGCGTCAAATGGCTGGTTTTTTTGAGCAGGCTGCGGGGATGACAAAATACCCGCAGGTTTTGTGCAATTTGTTGCTCGGTGAAATATTGCGGATTTTGCCGACTGATGTGACGGATGCGGATTTTACTGCATCACCTCGATATTTTGCTTCTGTTGCGACTATGATGGGGGACGGAACAATCAATTCTACCACCGCCAAACAACTCGCCATCGAGGTTTGGACCGGAGACATTGATCCGGTGCAAGCTGTCATCGACCGCGATTTGGCGCAGATCAGTAACAGAAAACAGCTTGAAAAATGGGTGGATGAAGCATTGGCCGAGATGCCGACGCTAAAACAAGACTATCGAAACGGAAAAACAAAAGCACTGACCGCACTCATCGGCAAAGCAATGGCTAAATCCCGCGGCAAGGCCAACCCGGTGCTGCTTCGTGAAATCGCGCTACAAGCAATGGAATAAAAATACCGCCGAGGTCACCCTCGGCGGATTTTTATAGATGGAAAAACTTATTCTTCGGTCAGAGTCAAGCCGACGTATTCGCCGAAATGCTTGTAACCAACGATACCGTTAC
>JAFQII010000079.1 GCA_017397605.1 Clostridia bacterium | reverse complement strand
GGGTTATCATACGGAGTGGATATCGTATGAGAACATCGAGCGCAGTGCCGGTGTGACCAAGTTTTCTTTCTGGAAACTGTTTAAGTACTCTTTGGAGTGCATCATTGCATTTTCCACGACGCCCTTGGCGGTTGCGTCTGTTATGGGCGTGATTTTCTGCTTTGTCGCGCTGATCGGCATCGCGGTGGTTATTGTACGCGCGCTGTTGGGTGTGGATTCGGCATTCGGATGGGCATCTATGATGTGCGTCATTTTGTTCGTCGGCGGTATGCTGGAGTTTTCGATCGGCATTCTCGGCGGGTATTTGTCCAAAACTTATCTGGAGTGCAAACGCCGTCCGATTTATTTTGCGCAGGAGACAGAAGAGGATCTGCGCAAAAAAGAGGAGAAGTAAGCATGTTTGGGTTTAAAAAGAAGGACAAGCCGCCTCGCAATACCGACAGCGCCGAATTTCGCCTTTGGATGGCAAAAAAACTTGACGGCAGATCTCTCCGCTATATCCTGGAGAGGGAAGAAAACGGCGTTGAGCGAGTCATCGGCAAGGGCGGCGTGCTCAGCTTGTACGAAGGCAATTTCAGCGTCATCAGCGGCGACAAAACGCTGTTTGTGACAACTGCTTCGGAATTGCACGCTTGGGAGTTTTTATCGCTGGAAGGCGCTACGCTGACCGGCTTTGATCAGGTAGAGGGCAAGGAGAGAACGATCCTTGCTTACTATAAATATTATCGTGATTAACATAGCGATGGAGGAAACACAAGATGGCTAAAAAACTCAGAATCGGTATCATCGGCTGCGGCGGTATTGCCAACGGCAAACATATGCCCGCACTCTAAAATTGCGCTGATCTTGCAGAGATGGTTTATTTCTGCGATTTGGTGCTGTCCCGTGCGGAAGAGGCTGCCAAGAAGTTTGGTACACCCGATGCAAAGGTTTGCACCGATTATAAAGAACTGCTTGCGGATGAGACGATCGACGTGGTTCATGTATGCACCCCCAACCGTTCTCACAGCTTTATTACCGTCGATGCGCTTGAGGCGGGCAAGCACGTTATGTGCGAAAAGCCCATGGCAATCAACTCCGAAGAAGCGCAGAAGATGCTGGATGCCGCAAAACGCACCGGCAAAAAACTGACGATCGGTTATCAGAACCGCCACCGTCCCGATTCGCTGTATATCAAGCAGGAATGCGAAGACGGTACGCTCGGCGAGGTCTATTATGCAAAAGCAACTGCGATTCGCCGCAGAGCCGTTCCGACCTGGGGCGTATTTATGAACGAATATGAGCAGGGCGGCGGACCGCTGATCGATATCGGCACGCATGCACTTGACCTGACCCTGTGGTGCATGGATAACTACAAGCCCAAGTACTGTGTCGGTACTGTTTACCATAAGCTCGGCGAAAAGTTCCCCACCGGCAATGCATGGGGTGACTGGAAGAGCGGTGAGCTGACTGTCGAAGACAGTGCGTTTGGCTTTATCGTCATGGAAAACGGCGCTACCGTTGTTCTGGAGTCCAGCTGGGCGCTCAACTCTCTTGACGTGCGCGAGGCGGTTACTACGCTTTGCGGTACGGACGGCGGCGCAGACATGGAAGGCGGCGTCCGTATCAACGGTATCCGCAACGGCAGACAGTATGTGTTCAAGCCCGATCTTTCTGCGGGCGGTGTGGCGTTCTATGACGGTGCCGGCGCGGCTTCTCCTCAGGACCGTGAGGCGCGTCTCTGGCTGAATGCGGTCATCAACGATACCGATCCCTTTGTTCTTCCCGAGCAGGCATTGGTTGTCAGCCGCATCCTTGAAGGTATTTACATCTCCGCCAAGACGGGCGAGCCCTATTACTTCAACTGATCACGGGAGAGTTACGATATGAAATTAGGTGTATGCGCGGTTCTGTTCGGCGATCAGACGCTCGACCAGGCGCTTCCTTACCTCAAATCCATCGGCATTCAAGAGCTTGAAATCGGCGCGGGCGGTTATCCCGGCAAAGCGCATTGCGATCCCGCTGCTTTGCTCGCGGACGAAAGCAAGCTCGAACAGTTTAAAGAGACGATCGCAAAGCATGGTTTGCCGATCAACACCCTGAGCTGTCACGGCAACCCTGTGCATCCCGACAAGGCAACGCGCGAGAGCTACCGTGAGGATTTTCGCAATACCATTCTGCTTTGCGAAAAACTCGGTATCAAAAAGATCATCGGTTTCTCCGGCTGTCCCGGCGACAGCTTGGATGCAAAATATCCCAACTGGGTAACTTGCCCTTGGCCCAACGATTTCTCCGATTTGCTTAAATGGCAGTGGGAAGAGGTCCTTGTTCCGTATTGGAAAGAAGAGGTCAAGTTTGCCGAGGCGCACGGAATCGAAAAAATTGCGCTCGAGATGCATCCCGGCTTCTGTGTTTACAACCCCGAGACGCTGTTGCATCTCCGCAGTGAGGTTGGCAACCTGATCGGTGCAAACCTCGACCCGTCTCACCTGATCTGGCAGGGGATTGATCCCGTTGCGGCAATCCGCGCACTCGGCGGCGCGATCTATCATGTCCACGCCAAAGATACCAAGGTTGATGCAATCAACACTGCCAATAACGGCGTGCTGGATACCAAGCCGTATGCCGACGAATTGCATCGTTCTTGGGTGTTCCGTTCTGTCGGTTACGGCAACGATATGCAGTACTGGCGTGACTTC
>JAFQII010000078.1 GCA_017397605.1 Clostridia bacterium | reverse complement strand
TGATCGAAAAAGAGCCCATGCCCGAGATCGAAGCGCGCATCGACGAAATGATCGACCTGATCGAAAAAAATCAGCGCGCGGACGGCTACTTTAACTCCTACTTTTTGACGGTCACGCCGTCGGAAATCTATACCAACCGCGGTTGGCATGAGCTGTACTGCACGGGACATTTTGTGGAGGCGGCGATCGCGTACCACAGGGCGACGGGCAAGCGCAAGCTGTTGGATTGCATGCTGAAGAGCGTGGATTGCGTCTACCGCGTATTCATCGAGGAAAAATCCGCCCATTTTGTCACGCCGGGACATCAGGAGATCGAGCTGGCGTTGCTGAAGCTGTACCGCTATCTCGGCAACCCCAAGCATTTGGAGCTGGCAAAATATTTTATCGACAAGCGCGGAAATAACGAGATCGAGGAACGCACCGCACAGCGCACGGACGACGTGGCGGCGCGCGACATTCACGAGGCGGTCGGTCATTGCGTACGCGCGGGGTATTACTATTCCGCAATGGCGACGCTGTCCAAGCTGACCGACGATGCCGAGCTGCTTGCGGCGTGCAAGCGCGTCTATGACGATATCACCCTGCGCAAAATGAGCATCACGGGCAGTATCGGCGCGGAACACAACGGCGAGCGGTTTTCCTATCCATACGACCTGCCGCCGAGCGACACCTACAACGAGACCTGCGCGGCGATCGGACTGGCGTTTTTTGGCAGTTATATGCAGGAGATCGAGGCGGATTCCCGTTACGGCGACTTGGTCGAGCGCATCATCTACAACGGTTTTTTGTCGGGTATCTCGCTGGCGGGCGACGAATTCTTCTATACCAATCCGACCGAGGTCGATCAAAAGAAATTCCGCCGCAGTACGTTCCAGCCCGCGTTTGACCGCGTCAAGGTGTTCAACTGCTCCTGCTGTCCGCCCAACGTGGTGAGACTGCTGGCGTCGATCTCGCGTTTTATGTACACGCAGGACGGCGATACCGTATACTGCAACCAGTTTGCCGAAAGCTCGACTGAGTTGGTCGTCGGCGGCGAAAAGGCATGCCTGAGCCAAAAGACGGACTACCCGTTTGACGGCAGGATCACTTTTTCGTACAGCGGCAAGCCGATCAAGCTGTATGTCCGCATTCCCGCATGGTGCGTGGAATACGAGGGCGAGACGCAAAACGGTTTTGTCTGTTTTGAGCTTGAGGACGGCGACAGCGTGACGCTGGACCTGCCGATGGAAGTGCATTTGATGGAAGCCAATCCCCACGTGCAGGACGTCTCGGGCAGATATGCCGTGATGCGCGGCCCGATCGTGTACTGCATGGAAGGCCACGACAACGGCGAGGACCTGCGAGACATCACGATCTTGGAAAACGGCACGTTCCGCACGGCGCGCGAGGACGGTATTCCCGCACCCGTTTTGTACGCGGATGCGGAACGCAGACTGCCGAGCACGGCGTTGTATTCGATCAAAAACGGCAAGCGTACCGCGTTTGTTGCAAGGCTGATTCCGTATTTTGCCTTCTCCAACCGCGGCAAAACGGATATGCTGATCTGGACGATGGTTCGGTAGAAACTATCAAAGGGGCTGTAAAAACAGCTCCTTTTTGATTTGTTTACAAAAAAAGTATTGACAAATGGGAAAGTTTATTGTATTATTGTCTTAAGACAAATAACACAAACGCTTTTGGGGCTTTTTGCGGGGATTTATCGGGGGACACCAACGTACCGAAAGGAGGCGCGTATATGTCATGGCAGTTTAACAACAGAGAGGCGGTTTTTTTGCAGATCGCAAACCGTCTGCGAAATGAGATTCTCGGCGGAACGTACGCATCGGGGGAACAGCTCCCCACCGTGCGTCAGCTTGCGTACGACGCGGGCGTCAACCCCAACACGGTGCAAAAGGCGCTTGCGTATCTGGAGGACGAGGGGATTTTGTTCTCACGCGGAACGGTCGGGCGTTTTGTGACCTCGGACGAAACGGTATTGCAAAACGCGAGGGAGCGTGTGCGCCGTGAGGCGGTGCGCGGCTGGCTTGCCGAGGCGGCCGCACTGGGCATCACCACCGAGGAACTGATCGGGTATATCAAGGAGGAGGAAAGCAAGGAATGACGGTATCGATTGCGCATGGGGCAAAAAAGCATTTGAAATGGCTGATTGGGCTTGCTGTGATTCTGGTGGTTGCCGCAGTTGTATTTGTGGTAATGGAGTATCGTTCATGGAAATATCTCGGAGAGGGGATCTACACATATTCCGAGCATGACAACGATCTGACATTTGATCAAGTGAAAGAAAATCTGCAAAACGCAGGCTTTTCGGTCGAACGTGCTGAGTCGATGGATCATCAGGGAGAAACGGTGTATGCCCTCAGGCGAGAGGAAGAGGCAGACTTGCTTCTGATTAGGTGCGACACGGTTTTGCATGCAAAATGCGTGTTTGAGTGCTGTATGAACTTTGATTTGAGCCCCGAGCACGAACATGCGCTGACGCGTTCTCCCATGGATTGTCCGATCTTGCGCGTCAACGATTTTGTGTTGATGCCTGTTTCGAACGGCGACGCGTTCCCAAGGGAACTGTTTGAAGCGTTGCAACTGCAGACACCCAAGGCGACGCGGTTGGTTCGGTGCAGAAATATCGTGTATCTGGACGAATTGACATATGAACATGTATGTCAGGATGCATTGGATATGGAATACAGCTTTTACAGCTCTGAATATCTGACAGAAGAATTGTACGAGCAATATGCTTTTTTGGTCTCGCCCGATCGGAGCGCGGGTATCGCTTTGGCAAAGCCGCCTGTTTCGTACGAAGGGGAAGACGATCTTGTGGTCGGAGCGGTAAAGAATACACTTTATGAACTGTATATGGAGCTTTGGATGCCGGAAGGCATGGATTATACTGCATCTGCTAAGATGGTCGTGCTGTCCGACGGGTCGTTCTTGCTTGGATTGGGAGAAAATATAGACGCATTTCTGGAGCAAATCAACGGCAAACAGATTGGATAGTCAAAGGAGGAAACAACATGACCACACCGGTACTGTCTTGTACACATTTGTACAAAAAATATGTCAAAAACGGCGCGCCCGTTTTGCAGGACTTTAACTGCTCGATCCCGAGCGGAAAGATCGTGGGGCTTTTGGGGCCCAACGGGTGCGGAAAGTCCACGCTGATGAAATTGGTCAGCGGCTTGCTCGTTCCCGATGCAGGCGAGATCTACGTCTGCGGCGAGCGCGCGAGCGAAAAGACAAACGCGCTCATTTCGTACCTGCCCGAACGCACCTATTTTAACAGTTGGATGCGCGTGGAAGAGCTGATCGCGTATTTCAAGGAGTTTTATGCGGATTTTGACGACGGGCTTGCCGAAAAAATGCTTGCCGATCAGCAGATCGCGCTGACTTCCAAGCTCAAAACGCTGTCCAAGGGCATGAAAGAAAAGGTACAGCTCATCATGGTCATGGCACGCCGTGCCAAGCTGTATTTGCTCGACGAGCCGATCGCGGGCGTGGACCCTGCGGCGCGCGATTACATTTTGCAGACGATCATCGGCAGCTACAATCCCGATGCGACGGTTTTGATCACGACGCACTTGATCCACGACATCGAGCCGATTCTGGACGAATTTGTCTTTATGGGCTACACGGGCAAAATTCTGATGTCGGGCGTTGCGGACGAGGTGCGCGCCGAGCACGGCAAATCGCTGGATGAGTTGTTTAAAGAGACGTTCCGTTACAACGCGCGCTGACGGGGGAATGGATATGAAACTGACAAAAAAGCTGGCGATCCTGCTTGCGGCAGTAGGGGGATTGGCAGTGACCGTTTCGATTGCAATTGCGTTGCCGGCGTTGGCAAAATCGCAACCTGCCGCAGGGATCATCGGAGGAGCGGACCTGCCGACCATGCTGTTGCTCCTTTCGCATCGCGTACCCTCTGCGATCGTGTGGCTGTTGGTGTCCGGTATGCTTTGCTTGATTGCATCGGCAGTGACGGCGATCGTGGGTGTTTTGGCAAAAACGGCAAGGGAGGAATGAAAATTGTTGAAAAAAGTTTTGAAATATGACATGGCGTCTATCAAGCGCTACTGGTGGCTGATCGCGGCGGCGGTGCTGGGCATCTCGGTGGTCGGCAGTCTGGTGTTCCGCGGTGTCTACCTGTACTTTGAAAACGTGCAAAACTCGCCCGGGCAGGCGGAAGACATCTTTCTTTCTCTGGTGATGATGGCTGGCATGATCTTTTTGTTCATCTGTGTGATGGCGGTGTTCTCGTCGGCGTTTGTGACGCCGGTGATGACGCACTTGCGCTATTACCGCAATTTCTTTACGGACGAGGGGTATCTGACCTTTACGCTCCCCGTCAGCCGCAAAACGCTGTATCTGTCCAAAACGGTCAACAGCCTGCTGTGGACGGTTGCGCACGCGCTACTGCTGGTGGTTGCGTTCTCGATTACCATCACGCTCGCGCCTCCTGCCGAAAACGGGCATGTGCTCAACTTTGTGGTTTGGCAGGGGCTGGGAGATGCACTTTCGGCGGCGTGGAATGCGGTCGGCGCGTGGATGCTTGTGTACATATTGGAAGGCATCCTGCTGTTGATTTGTTCTTCCGCTATGTCGATCGGGCTCATTCAGCTTTGTATCACGATCGGTGCGGTCATTGCCAAAAAGCACAAGCTGTTGGCGGCGATCGGCATCTATTATGCGGTCAACATGGCGACCTCGACGCTGTATCAGATCGTATTTGGCTGCGGCAGTGCATTTTTGGTTTCGAGCTTGGCAGAATTGTTGAGAGGATGCACGGTGTCTGAGCAAAACGCCGCGGCTTCGCTGATTCTGCTTGCGTTCATTCTGGCGGTTGCGGCGCTGGCGATGGTGTTGCATTTCATCGCACTTGGCTTGGTAGAGCGCAGGCTCAACCTTGCATAAAGGAGGGGAAACAGCTATGAAAAAGAACGTTCAAAGGCTTTTGTTTGCGTTTCTCTGTGTGAGCTTGCTGGTTTCGGCGCTGACGGTCGGCGCGCTCGCCGCGTTTGAAGGCGACGAGCTTGATCCCGATAACGATCCATATCGGGATGACAGCGGGCATGTCCACTGGTATTACAACAGTGAGACGGACACGATCCGCGGCTTGGGCAAGGAATACGTCTACTATGAGCCGACGCAGAATTTGTTGTATGACGCGCAGAAACGCTATTATTTTGAAAATGAGGTCTGGGTTCCTTCGGGAGGCGAAATGCCGCTCTACGGGTATTCCGACAATCCCGAAATTCTGGAGCTGGGCTATTGGGACGGCTTGTACGTCACCGAGGCGGGCAGAGTTTCGCTGGACGCACTTTGTAACGGCAATGCGGCGACCTACCGCCTGCGCTCCAACAGCGCGTATTACACCGAAAGAACCGAACCGATTGAGCACGATTTTGTACAATCGCTCACGGCGGGGACAAACAAAAAGACCGTGGAAGTCACCGCTCTCAAAAACGCGCTGGTGTGCTATTTGTACGGCTATGACGGAACAGATGCTTACGGCTGTGCGTACGGCGGTATTTATCAGCTGGATACGGAGTATTATTACATCCATTACCTGACACTGGGCAACCAGTATTTTGATGCGGACGGCAATTTCTCCTACCGCAGCGGAACGGTCGAGGCGGTCGTTTTGGACGAAGCGCAGGCAGAGCGCCTTACGACGCTGAACGCCGCGATGGACACACACGTGGTCGAATCGGTTTGGGAGGATGACGAAACAAGATCGGGCATGGACCGCACTTCTGCGGCTATCGTCTTTGTGATGAGTGTGGGATTTCTCGGCTTCCTCGTTCCCCTGCCGCTGTTGATCGTCAGCATTTGTATGGCAAAATCCCGTTATCGCGGCTATCCCAAGTATTGGTACCTGCTGACCGCCGTTTCGGCGGCATGGATGGTCGTTGCGGTGCTGTTACTGATCGTGGTGCTGTAATGCAGAAAAGAGGACAGTAGCCTGCGTCCTCTGCGTTTGTTTACAAATTCCTCTTGCTTTTTTGACATGTGCGCGGTATAATGAACTATCACGTGCAAAAGTAAGAGGAATTTTGTTATGGAAGAAAAGTTTTACACCGTTGCGTCGATCGAGGGCGAATACGCGTATTTGCGTGAGGAAAACGGCGGCGAGGTGATGATCGCACTGTTTTTGCTGCCCGACGGCGTGGACGTCGGCACCAGACTGCGCTGTGAGAATTTTGCATACGAAATCGTGGAGTGATATATGAAAACACAGGAAGAAAGACTCGTCCGTATCAACGAGCTGGCAAAAAAAGCGAGAGAAGAAGGGCTGACGCCCGAAGAAACCGCAGAGCGCGACGCGTTGCGCGAGGAATACCGATTGGCATTCCGTGCGGCGTTCCGCGGAATATTGGACAACACCTACATTCAACAGCCCGACGGCTCCCGCGAAAAGCTCAAGTCCAAAAAACCGAACTGATATGGCAAGCATTCTGATCGTTGAAGATGACGAACACATCGCGCTGACCATCCGCGCAACGCTGTCGATGACGGGCTACGATTGTACGGTCCTGCATGATGGCACGGACGTTTTGCGAGAGGTCGCAAGCGGACGGTACGACTTGGTACTGTTGGATGTGATGCTGCCCGGCGAGGACGGTTTTTCGTTGATGCAAAAACTGCGCGGAATGGGCACGCCCGTGATCTTTTTGACCGCCAAGCAGGACGTGCTGGACAAGGTTGCAGGCTTGCGCTTGGGCGCGGAGGATTATATCGTCAAGCCGTTTGAGGCATTGGAGCTTTTGGCGCGCATCGAGGTGGTGCTGCGCCGTTTTCACAAATTGACGGGCGTGTTGACCTACGGAAATTTGTGCGCCGACACCGAAAAACACGAGGTCACGCAGAACGGCAAGGTCGTTCCGCTGACGCTCAAGGAGTTTGACGTGCTGGTCTTTTTGATGCGGCACGTGGACGTTGCCGTGACCAGAGAACAGCTTTTGAACCACGTTTGGGGCTACAGCTTTGCGGGGGAGACCCGTACGGTGGATATGCATATCCGCACCCTGCGCAAAAAGCTGAATCTGTCGGATGCGTTGGTGACCATTCCCAAACTGGGATACCGATTGGAAAAGCGTTGATATGAAGCTTTGGCAAAAGATTTTTTTGCTGTCGCTGATCTTTGTCACGGCGGCAAGCGGCATTACCGCGCTTGCGGTTTTGCATCGGTATTTTGCGCTGTCCGTCGAGCGCGAGGAGCAAAGCGCCGTGGCGTTGCACAGCTATCTTGCCATGGGCATTGAGGGAAGCGTCGTGTTGCAAAAACTGGACGCGTCCCTGCCGTTTTTGTCCGACGAGGAGACCGAAACGCTCGTCGTACGGCAATTGCAAAACCAAAGCGTGTTTGACTTTGCAAGCGTCTTGCGTGCGGACGGAACGTGGCTGACCGATATGGCAGGCGGTATTCCGCAGGACATGATCGACGCATTGCGGGAGACTGACGGCTGTTTGACCTATATCGCCGACAGCGGGTCGGAAACCTTTTTGATCGTGGGCTCGGTGTTGCACCTTGAGGGAAACGAATACATCCTTTTGACCGTGACGGACATCAGCGCGGCGTACCGTTTGTACCGAGAGCAGTCCGCAAGGGGGCTTTGGCTCTCGGCGGTGTTTGCCTTGGTGATTTCTGTGGCGCTGTTGCTTTGCTGTTGGTTGCTTTTGCGTCCGCTCGGGCGGATCAACGGCATGCTCGGGCGCATGACTTACGGGGAGTACGACCGCAGACTGCCCGAAAAAGGCGGTGCGGAATTTGTATCGCTCTCCCGAAACGTCAACGCGCTTGCGGACGCGGTCGAACAGCAAACCGCGGTTTTGCAGGAGGTTGCGGACAGCCGGAAACGCTTTGTCGACAACATGGCGCACGAGATGAAAACGCCGCTGACCTCAATTCTTTGCATGGCAGACCTGCTTCGCATCAAGCGGAGCGTGACCGACAAGGAGCGCATGGAATACGCGGGCGTGATCGTCGAGGAAACCAAACGCATGCAGGCACTGTCCAAAAAACTGCTGACGCTGGCGACGGCAGACGGCAGTGCGCCCGATTTCCGTGAGACGTCGCTTGCGGAATTGCTGTCGGACATCGAAAACGCGATGCAGCCCGTTTT
>JAFQII010000077.1 GCA_017397605.1 Clostridia bacterium | reverse complement strand
GGTAATATGCAAAAGCTGTTCTGCATTCATGCCCTTGCCGTTGTCCTCGACAACCGCCCCGTTTCCAGAGCAAGCGAGTTTGACCGTACCGCCTGCGGCGCATGCCTTGATTGCGTTTTCCGTGAGATTGTAAAACAGCATCGAAAGGAGCGTCTCGTTGCCCGCCACGACCGCAGGAGATGTGTCGCAAACGATCTCCACCTGCGCGTTTTCGGCTTTTGCATGCAGTTTTTGCGCGACGTCCAAAAGCACCGCACTAAGGTCGATGTCGGCAGTTTCGATTTCGTTCTCGCGGATAAATGCGCCGTCAAGAAGAATCTCGGAGATCTTTTGCAGACGCTCGGACTCCGACAAAATGTATTTTGCCGCAATCAGCCTGCGCTCTTCGGTCGTGTTGGCTTTTTCGATGTACTCCGCATAGCCCTGGATACTCGTCAGCGGTGTGCGGAGCTCGTGTGCCATGTTGTCCACAAGCATCTGCTTTCGTTCGGCTTCAAGCATCTTCTCCTCAGCCTCGCGTTCGAGCGCCGCCATCTGCTCGTTGATCTTGGCGAGCATGGCGTTGAAACTCTTGGCAAGCAAGGTGAATTCATCCCCGCCTTTTTCCTCGGCGGTGACGGAAAAATCCCCCGCCTCGATCACTTCGGTCGTTTTGCGCAGCTTTTCCAAAGGGGCGGAGAGCTTTTTCAAAATAAAATACAAGCAGACCGCCAAAAGGAGTGAGACGCCGATTGCCGTAAACGCATACGTCATGATCAACGCCCGAAACTCCGCGTCGAGCGTTTCTACATTCTTTGCAAAACGCATCACGTATTTGCCGCCGCAGATTTCGGACGATATGACGATATGGCGCTTGCCGTCAAAATCGACATGCATCAATGCGTTGTCGTCCATTGTGCATTCGTCTGCAAAGTTGGAAAAAACCGTCTCGCCGTTTTCCGCAAACGCAAGATACACGCTCTTGTTTGCATAATAGGTTCCAAAAGATTGCATCAAGAGCGACGGATTGCTGTACGGGCTCGCTTGGGCCATCGCCTCATAATCGCGTTCAAACGACATGGCGACGTAGTGTTGCTCGGCGGTCGCGGCGGTTTCGGCCGCCTGAACGTTTTTTTGATAGGTATAAACCGTGAGCGACAGAATGCCGACGTTGAGACAAATCAAAAACAACACCAATGTAAAAATGTAGGTTTTCTGCCAAAATCTCATTTTCATATTTCAAACCTATAACCCGTTTTGTATACCGTCTGAATCCGATCCGAAATGCCGAGCTTTTGGCGGATTCTTTGAATATGGACATCCACTGTACGGGTATCTCCTTCGTAGTCATATTCCCAAACAAGCCGCAGCAGCTTCTCACGCGTCAGCGCAATGTTTCGGTTGCTGACCAAAACCTCAAGAAGATCAAACTCGCGAGGCTTGAGCATAACCTCTTTTCCGTCCTTATATACACGGCGGTTTTCAAACTCAATGCGAATGCCGTCAAACGTAAAGTCGTTTTTCTCCGCCTTCGTTCTCCGCAAAACCGCCTTGACGCGTTCCACCAGCTCAACGGTGTTAAACGGCTTTGTGATATAGTCGTCGGCTCCGAGGCGCAGACCTTTGATCTTGTCCTGCGAATCTGTTTTTGCCGTGACAAAGATCACCGGTGTCCCTTTGATATACTCCATGATCTCAAAGCCCGAATATTTCGGGAGCATCACATCGAGAATGATGAGATCATATTTGAGCCCCAACGCTTCTTCAAGCCCCTTTTCTCCGTCAAACACCTGATGACACTCATGCCCGACCAGTTCAAGATTGAATTTTACAAGATCGTTGATCGCCTTTTCGTCCTCAACAATGAGTATTTTTGCCATGTTTTGATACCTCTTTTTGAGCAAAACAAATATATAGCTGCTCCAATATATTTTTATTATAACATACTTTTGTTGCTAAGTTGTATCCGAACCGCGGTTGTTTGAAAAAAAGTTTGCGGTATTTGCCCGTTTTTTGCCC
This sequence comes from Clostridia bacterium, assembly GCA_017397605.1. Classification (GTDB taxonomy): domain Bacteria; phylum Bacillota; class Clostridia; order Oscillospirales; family CAG-382; genus Coliplasma. The sequence continues at coordinate 5,287 of JAFQII010000077.1, read as the reverse complement.
GCGCGCAAAGGAGGATGCCCCGCCGCGGCACTCTCTTGGCAACAAAAATTACACAAAACCCTTGACAAAACGATCAAACCCCGCTATAATGAATGTATCAAAGTATCAAAAGGAGTCGTTTTAACATGAAAAGAATTCAGACGGTAGAAACCAGAGACCTTGAGCAGAGCGCAAAGGTTGGCGGCTGCGGCGAATGCCAGACCTCCTGTCAGTCCGCTTGCAAGACTTCCTGCGGCGTTGCAAACCAGCAGTGCGAGCACGCAGAGAAAGAAGACTAATCCGGTCATAACAAAAAGCCGCGGACTCCCGCGGCTTTTGATTTGAACAATCACAAAAGAGATCTGACTATGATACATCAATACAAACTAAACGGATACAATATTGTTCTGGATGTCTTTTCGGGCTCGGTGCACGTCGTGGACGAGCTCGCTTATGACATCATCGAGCTGTACGAAACCACAGACCGCGATGAAATCGTGCGCCTGATGCTTGACAAATACGCAGACACCCCCGATATCAACGAGCAGGAGATACGCGAGGTCTTTGACGATTTGGAAGAGCTCCGCACGGCAAAAAAACTGTTTACCAAGGACGTCTTTGCCGACAGCGCGTTTGATCTCAAAAACCGCGTGACGGATATCAAGGCGCTCTGCCTGCACGTCGCGCACACCTGCAACCTCAACTGCGAGTACTGCTTTGCCGCGCAGGGCAAGTACAACGGCAAGCGCTCGCTGATGAGTTTTGAGGTCGGTATGCAGGCGCTGGACTTTTTGGTCGCACACTCGGGCAAGAGACGCAATCTCGAGGTCGATTTCTTTGGCGGCGAGCCGCTGATGAACTGGGACGTTGTCAAACAGCTTGTCGAATATGCGCGCTCGATCGAAAAAGACGCGGGCAAAAACTTCCGCTTTACGCTCACAACCAACGGCGTGCTGTTGGATGATGAGGTCACGGAATTTGCCAACCGCGAGATGCACAACGTCGTGCTCAGCCTCGACGGACGCAAGGAGATTCACGACGCATCGCGTATGACCGTTTCGGGCGAGGGAAGCTACGATCTGATCGTCCCCAAGTTCCAAAGATTTATCGAGCAGCGCGAAGGCCGCGGCTACTACATGCGCGGAACGTTTACGCACCGCAACGTGGACTTTTTGGAGGACATCAAGCACATGGCAGACCTCGGCTTTACCGAGCTGTCGATGGAGCCCGTCGTCTGCGACCCCAAAGACCCCTATGCGCTCACGGAAGAAGACCTGCCCAAGCTGTACGAGCAGTACGAGCAGCTCGCGATCGAAATGCTGCGCCGCAAAAAGGCAGGTAACGGCTTTACCTTCTATCACTATATGATCGACCTCACGGGAGGCCCCTGCATCTACAAGCGTATCTCTGGCTGCGTAAGCGGCACGGAATACCTTGCCGTCACCCCCACGGGTGAACTGTACCCCTGCCACCAGTTTGTCGGCGACAAAAAGTACCTCATGGGCGACATCTGGAACGGCGTCACCAACACGGAGATCCGCGACGAGTTTAAGCTCTGCAACGCATATGCAAGAGCAGAATGCAAAGACTGCTGGGCAAAGCTGTATTGCTCGGGCGGATGTGCCGCAAACGCTTATCACGCAACGGGCTCGATCCGCGGCGTCTACGACTACGGCTGCAAACTGTTTAAAAAACGTATGGAATGCGCGATCATGCTCAAGATCGCCGAAAAGAATCTGAAATGAAAAAACTACTGCCGCTCTTCCTTGCATGTATCTTATTGCTTTCCGGCTGCAAAACCGCCGGGGGCTTTTTGAGCATGCCCGATTCCCCGTCGGCGGATCTTCCCGACCGCCCGGGCGTGGTTTCCAAGGATCCAACGGAGACGGATTCCAAGGAAGAGTCCAAGCAGGAAAACACCGAGCTCCCCGAGCGAAACATGACCTTTGCAGAGACCGATACCCCGCATCTGTACACCATTCTGACGCGCAAGGGCGACCAAAAGATTCTCGGCATGACCTACGGAGACGGGACCTATTTTGCACTGACCAAGCGCGAAAAGGGCAACGCGATCACAGGCTACGACCCCGACGGAATCGGCACGTTTGCGGGTATTTTGGAGGAGTCCTTTACCTTTCCGACGATGATGGGCTTTGCGGACGGTTATGCGTGCCTGTATTCCGCAGAGACAAACCGCACGTTTGCATGCAAAGCGGACAGCACCTACGTCTGGTTCGACCGCGGAAAAACCGATTCGATACGGCTTTACCGCGGCGGATACGTGCATATCCACGACGGCGTCGTATCTTTTTACGGCCCGCAGTATCAAAAAGCATATACTTCCTACAACATTCCCGACGGCATGACGTTTTTGCTGGGTGACGAGGAATACGCGCTGGTGTCCAAGCAGGACGGCTCGCTCGTGCAATTGACGTTCTCCCCCGATGCCATGACCGAAACACCGCTGTCGCCGCTTCTTTCCTACGACGGAAACGCGGTTGCGCTCTCCGCGCACGGACAGACAGTGCTGTTTAACCCCTATGACCACACCCTGATTCCCGCGTACGGGCACGGCAGCGTGCTTGCCTCGGGCAAGGGCTATCTGATCGAAGAGCAAGACGGCAGTATCCGTTTTGTCAACACAGAAAACGGCACCACGTTTTCTCTGCCCAAAAGCGGCGCGTTCCGCTTCGGGGCGCGCACCGACGACGGATTTTTGTTTGCGCAGGGCGACACCTGGTATCTGCTGAAGGACGAAGCCTTTGACAGCCGTATCAATGTGTACCGCCGCGAGGAAGGCGGCGACCTGCCGACCGTTGCGTTCCGTGCACTGTGCGGTTCCGCGCCCTCGCACATCCGCTTGTCTGCGGACAGCCTCCCGGCCGACGGCGAAATCACGGCAACGCAGGTAACGGACGGCGAAACGCTCTTCACCTCCGCCGCATACGCACTGACCGCGGCGAAAAGCGCTTTGCAATCCGACCGCATCTGTCTGTATCTGTGCGACAGCGTCACGATCGGGAATACAGCCGTGCCTTACGCCATGACGGAAGAAAACGGCACCGCAAGCATTTTGCTGGACGTCACAGACCCGCACTACCAAACACAATTGACCGAGATTTTGACAATGCTGCAAGAAGGTATCCAGGGATGAAAGCAATCGTATTTGACATGGACGGCGTGTTATTCGACACAGAACGCGTCTATTTTGAAGCATGGGACTGCACCGCCTCCGACATGGGCATCTCCCCCGAACAGATCAACGAGATCCGCGACAGATGCGCAGGCCACAACGGCGCGGATATCGCCGTCATGTTTGACGCGTATTTCGGCGGCAAGTACACCTACGCGGAGTTCGGGCCGAAGAAAACCGCGCATTTTCACCGCATTTTAGACGAGCGCGGCATTCCGCTCAAAGAAGGCTTGTTTGAGATTCTGGACTTTCTCAAAGAAAACGGCTACCGCATCGCACTGGCGACTTCCACACGGCGCGAAAGTGCCATGCACCACCTGACCAAAGCGGGCATTCTGGGCTATTTTGACGTTCTGACCACGGGCGACATGTTTGCACACGGCAAGCCCGATCCCGAGATCTACCTCACCGCCTGCCGCCTGCTGGGAAGCGATCCCGCAGAGACCTACGCGGTCGAGGACAGCTACCCCGGGCTGGAGTCCGCCCACCGCGCGGGGATGAAACCGATTATGATCCCCGATATGTTTCCGCCCACCGAGTTTACCCGTTCGGTCGCAACCACGTATCCGTCCCTTTTGGCACTGCGCGACGCGCTCAAAAACCAATAAAAGCAATCAAAAGAGCCGCTCGGCTCTTTTTTTATATTTGTACGATATTTTTTTGCAAAACCCCTTGACAAAACCGGTTGGTTGTTGTAAACTAAGCATGGGGTTGGTAAAAGCCAACCGTTCGTGCACGAAAGAAATTGAAAGAAGGAATACGTATTTATGGAAAACCTCAAACTTTGCGAAAGCGACTACCGTTTTATGTCCGTGATCTGGGACAACGAGCCCGTTGCATCGGGCAAGCTTGTCGAGCTGTGCAAGGAGCGCCTTGGCTGGAAAAAGCCCACGACCTACACCACACTGCGCAAGCTGTGCGAAAAAGGCTTTGCGCAAAACGTTGATACGATCGTAACCTCCACCGTTCCGCGCGAGGACGTACAGACCTTTGCGAGCGAGCATTTTGTCGAGCACACCTTCGAGGGCTCACTGCCCAAGTTTCTCGTTTCGTTTTTGGGAGAGAAGAAATTATCCAAAAAAGAAGCCGAGGAACTCAAAAAGCTGATTGACGATCACAAGGAGTGAGTACATTGTTAACCGTTTTTGAAACGATACTGGAAATGAGTCTGACGGCAAGCATCGTCATTTTAGTCGTCATGCTTGCGCGCATGCTGTTGTCCAAAGCGCCAAAGAAATATGCTTACCTGCTGTGGCTTGTCGTCGCATTCCGTCTCTGCGTACCGTTTTCGTTTGAGTCGTCGATCAGCATTTTCAACACAAATGCCATTCCCACGTTTGACATCGAAGAAAGCACACAGGAGACGAGCTCCGAGACGAGCTCCGAGACGGTTTCCGAATCCGTATCCGCACCCGAAGTGTCCGACGAAATCAGCATTCCGTCCGTGCCCGTGATTCCCAACGAAGGGACGGTCAGCACGCCCGTGACGCCGCCTTCCGTCGAGCAAAAGCCCGAGGTATCCCATCCGACGCCCGAAGTGTCGGTTCCCGCGCCCGAGGTGTCTGCGCCGACGGTCGAAAAACCTATGTCCCCAGAGGTCTCCGCACCGACGGTAGAAACGCCCGTCGTTCCGCCTGTCGAAACACCCGTACAAACACCCGCGCCCTCGGTCGATTGGCAGTACACGCTCGGCGTTATCCTTGCGACCGTCTGGGCGATCGGCGTGGTTTGCATGCTCGGCTACGGCGCTGTCACGTACATCAAGCTCAAAAAACGTCTGCAAACTGCCGTGTTGCTGTATGACAACGTCTACGGTTCCGACCGCATCGGCTCGCCGTTTGCGCTCGGCATTTTCAGACCCCGTATTTACATACCGTTTGGCATGGGGGAAGAATCCACTTCATACATTCTTGCGCACGAACGGTATCACCTCAAAAGGCTTGACCATTTGGTCAAACCGCTGTCTTTTTTGATCCTGTGCGTGCACTGGTTCAATCCGTTGTGCTGGCTGGCGTTTAACCGCATGAGCCTTGACATGGAGTTGTCCTGCGACGAACGGGTCTTAAAGCAGTTCGGAGACGAAAACATGAAAAAGAAATATTCCAAGACCCTGCT
>JAFQII010000076.1 GCA_017397605.1 Clostridia bacterium | reverse complement strand
CTTGTTTGGTATAGTGTACATCGTTGGTTGCCACCAAGGGAACGCGCAGTTCGTTTGCAAAGCGGATCAGCGCGTCGCCGACCTGCCGTTCGCCCGATACGCCGTGTCTGCCCAGCTCAAGGTAAAAATCCTCGCCGAACGTACGCTTATACCACAGAATCTGCTCTCTTGCGCCCGACAGGTCGCCGTTTTGCACGCATTGCGCGATTCCGCCGTGCATGCATCCCGACAGCGCAATGAGTCCGTCGCGGTATTTGGCAAGCGTCTCCTTGTCCGTGCGCGGAACGTCAAAAAATCCTTGCGTAAACGCGCGTGAGACGATGGTCATCAAATTGCGGTAGCCCTGCTCGTTTTTGACCAGCAAAACCAGATGCGAGGGGTTGCCGTCCAGCATGCGTTCCTTGTCTGCCATGCCACGCGGCGCGACGTAGACCTCACAGCCGATGATCGGCTTGACGCCTGCTTTTTTGCACGCTTTGTAGAACGCGACGGCGCCGTACATCACGCCGTGATCGGTGATCGCGGCGGCGTTTTGCCCTGCCGCCTTGACAGCATCGGCGATCGCATCGATGCGGCACTCGCCGTCCAGCAGGGAGTATTCGGTGTGCAGATGCAAATGAACGAACGACATGAGCGGGAGACCTCTAAAGAACGGGGGCTTAAGAACCTTTTTCCCAAAAATAAGTTCAAACCTCGCCTACGGCGAGCTTAAAGAATCACCAAAAAACTTGTAGTGCCGAACACTGACATGTTCGGAGGTTAATCGAGATCGGCGAGATCTATGATCTTGCGCAGGCGGTGGTTGAGACCGCTTTTGCTGATCGGCGGATCAAAATAGGTGCGCAGCTCCTCCAGATTGGCTTCGGGGTGCGCCAGACGCATTTCCGCGGCTGTCTGCAGCTCGATCGGGAGCGCGCCGAACTTTTTGTCTTCTTTGAGCTTGTGAATGGCGGCGAGCTGTTTTGCGGACGCGCCCGCCGTGCGGTTGAGGTTGGCGGTTTCGGCATTGACCATGCGGTTGAGCTCGTTTCGGCATTGCTTGTCTACCTGCACCTCCATGATCTTGAGCGAATACTTGACCGCGCCCATCAGCGACACGATATCGGAAACCGCCTCGCTTTTTTTGAGGTAAATCAGTTTTTTGCCGCGGCGCTCGGTAACCTTGGCGTCAAAGCCCACTTCCTGCAAGACGTTTTGTACATAAAACGCATAATCGTCATAAAAGTCAAAGGTCAGCAGTGCGTCCTTTTCGGGCGGCGTCAGATAGCCGTATCGGAAAAAGACACCGCGCAGAAAGCATCCGAGACAGCGGTCACAGCCGCGCTCAAACTCTTCGCCCTCATATCCCGCACTGCACGCGAGCATACAGCATTCTTTTTTAAAACCCAGCGTCTGCAAATGCTGTTTGAGCTCGGACGAGTAGGACATGCGTTTTCTCCGTTGTAGAATTTATAAAATACGGATTTCGGGCTCCAATGTGACGCCGTCTTTTTCGTAGACGGTTTTTTGAACATGTGCGAGCAATGCCTTGACGTCGTTTGCCGTCGCGTCGCCCGTGTTGATGACAAAGCCCGCGTGCTTTTCGCTTACCTGCGCGCCGCCGATCGAAAAGCCCTTGAGTCCCGCCTGCTCGATCAGCGCGCCTGCGAAATACCCCGTCGGGCGCTTGAAAGCACTTCCGCAGGAAGGATACTCCAGCGGTTGCTTTGCCTTGCGGGCTGCCATGTTTTTGTCCATGGCCGCCTTGATCTCGGCTTTGTCGCCGTCCTTGCAGTCAAACACCGCGTACAGCAGATACAATCCGTTTTGCATCAGCGCGCTGTGACGGTAGGAAAACTGCAGTTCCTCTTTGGACAGCGTGACGCGGTTGCCGTGTTTGTCTGCGCATACTGCGCATTCAAAGCAATCTGCGATCTCACCGCCGTACGCCCCTGCGTTCATGTACACACCGCCGCCGACCGTACCGGGAATGCCAAAAGCAAACGCCAGCCCTTCCTTGCCTTGCTCCATCGCAAAGGTCGAAAGTGAAGAGAGGGAAACCCCGCAGGAAGCAGTGATCTTGCCGCTTTGCAAAAACAGCTCCCTGATGCCCGTGGTGGCGACCACCGCACCGTCATACCCTTCGTCCGAAAACAGCAGATTGGACGCGTTGCCGATGACCATATACGGCGTGTCGGATGCAGACAGTTCTGCAAGCAGAGTACAAAGCGCATCGACGCTTTCGGGACGGAACAGATAGCGCACGTTTCCGCCGACACGTATGGACGTAAACGGCGCAATGCGGACATTTTCTTGATAGGGAACGGTGTATTTCAAATCAGGCACTCCTTGTCAAAACAGCATACTATTCCTAATTATAGTATATATCACTCTATTATACTACACTTTTTTGCAAATGGCAAGGGGAAAGCGCAAGTTTTTTTGGGGAGATACGGGGAGAACGTTTAAGGACCTTTCTTTAAAAAGAAAGGTCCTTAAGATCCCCAAAGAAATTGAGTGCCGAAAGCTATCGCTTTCGGGGGGTGTCAGTGTTTACGTTTGATGATTAAAGTGATTGCGGTTATGGAGGCAAGCAATGCGACACCTGCGAGGACGTACCAAACGATCGGATCATTTTTTTCGGTCGGTGCGGATG
>JAFQII010000075.1 GCA_017397605.1 Clostridia bacterium | reverse complement strand
TTCTTTCGTCGTCGGTCAAATGGCGGTACGCGCCGCTTTCCAGACCGCCCAACGTCAGATTGCCCATCTGCACGCGCTTGAGCTGCATGACCGAAAGCCCGACAGCTTCGCACATACGGCGGATCTGTCTGTTTTTGCCCTCGGACAGTACAAACTTGACCTTGCTCGCGTTGTCGCTCCGCTCGATCAGGTCGACCTGCACGGGCATGATCGGCTCATCGTCCAGCTTGCGCATCGCGCGCAGGCTGTCAAGCTGGTTGTTCTCCACGCGCCCCGCAAGCATGACGTGATACACCTTGCGGATGTTACCCGACGGGTGCGCAATGCGGTTGGCAAACGTGCCGTCGTCCGTCATCAAAAGCAGGCCTTCGCTGTCTTTATCCAGCCGTCCGACGGGATAAACGCGCTTGCCCACGCCTTTGACCAGCTCCGCAACGGTGTGTCTGTCAAATTCGTCGTTCATCGTTGTGACAACGCCTGTGGGCTTGTGAAGCAAAATATATACTTTTCTGCCGCTGCGTTTTAAAGGCTCGCCCTTGTACGTCACGCGGTCTTTGGCAGGGTCAACGCGGTCGCCGAGCTTTGCCTTGATGCCGTTGATGGCAAAACGGCCGTACTCGATCTCGCGCTCCGCCGCCCTGCGGGACATCAGCCCGCAGTCCGATACAAATTTTTGCAGTTTTTCGTCCATGTGTGTGTTTTGAGGCTCTGCCTCAAACTCCGCCCAAGAAACTTTCTTTAAAAAGAAAGTTTCTTAGGAATCTTCAAAGAAATTTTATGTTTGAAAATAAATATTCACGTTGTGTATTCCGAAAACGGTAGTTTTCGGCATGAAGTTTTTTGAAGATCCATAAGAAACTTTTTTTCAAAAAAGTTTCTTATGCGTTCTCCCGTTCTCCAAAAATCTTTTCCCAAAACGAAAGCCGCTTGACGGGGATTTCTTCTGCGGTGACGAGCGGCACGCTCCCGAGCGGGATGCCGTTCCACGCAAAGGACACGCGCCCGACCGCCGTGCCGGCAGGTGTACCGGCATATACAAACGGTGCGGTTTCAACCGAAACGACCGCGCTTTCGCCTTTTGGCAAGCAGACGTTCAAGGGCTCTTTTTGCTTGACATGCAGTTCCGACGCGTCGCCGCCTACGGCGGGAACGATCAGCGGTGCATCCAGAGAAAGGGACATGCGCTCAAATGCCGAAAATCCGTAGTCCAGCATTGCTCTGTGCGTTGCGGAAATGCCCGTGTCACCCAAGGACACCGCGATCAGCGTCAAACCGCCGCGTTCTGCCGCAGTCACAAAGCACTTGCCGTCTGCGGTCGTCCAGCCCGTCTTGACGCCGATCATGCCGTCGTACTTGGTCAAGAGGGGATTGTGATTGGTCAGATACCGTGCGTCGGGAACGCCGTCGTAGGGGATCTGTTTTTTGTGGGTTGACACGATCTCTCGGAACAAACCGTTGCGCAATGCCTCGGCTGTGATGACTGCAAGCTCGCGTGCCGTTGTGTAATGTCCCTCTGCCGACAATCCGTGCGGGTTGGCAAAATGGGTGTCGGCCAGTCCGAGAGACTCTGCGCGTGCGTTCATACGGTCGGCAAATTTTTCGGCACTGCCGTCGCAGGCGATTGCCAAGGCGGCAGCGGCATCGTTGCCGCTTTCCAGCATCAGCCCGTACAAAAGATCGCGCACTGTCAGCTTTTCGCCCGCCTTGAGATACAGCGAACTGCCCTCGACGCCCACCGCGTCGGGAGAGACCTCCACGACCGTGTCGGGAGAGAGCGTTTCCAAAACGACCAGTGCCGTCATAATCTTGGTCGTGCTCGCCATGCCGCGGCGCTCGTCTGCGTTTTGCGCAAACAAAACACTGCCGCTGTCGGCATCCATGATCACCGCACTGCCTGCCGTGACGCCAAAGTCCCCGAGCGAAAACTCCAAGGGCTCTGCATTTCCCGCATATACGGGCAGGCTCTCCGCTTGTGCGGGACGAAAGAACGGGACAAAGCTTGCGCCGATCAACAGTACGGCGGCAAACAAGCCGATCCAAACAAAATGCTTTTTTTGCATACAAATCACCCGATGCATTTTATGCAAAGGGCATATTCATACAGAAGTGATTATACAACAATTTTTGTATAAAGTCAAGAGATTTCATGCAAGACTCTTGCATTTTAGAGAAAACTGTGCTACAATCAATGCATCAACTATATGATGTCAGGGAGTGTTTTTTTATGCGTATTCTGGTTACGGGCGGAACGGGTTATATCGGTTCGCACACATGTGTTCAGCTGTTGGAACGCGGCGACGAGGTTATCATCGTCGACAATCTTTCCAATTCCAAAGCAACCGTTGTCGATTCGATCGAAAAGATCACGGGCAAGAGACCGGTCTTTTACGAGGCGGATATTCTCGACAAAAATGCGTTGGATTCGATTTTTGCGGCACATAAGCCCGAGGCGGTCATTCATTTTGCGGGTCTTAAGGCGGTCGGCGAGTCTGTTTCCAAGCCTTTGGAATACTACCATAACAATATCACGGGCACGCTGATGCTGTTGGATGTCATGCGCGCACACAATTGTTTTAAGATCGTGTTCTCCTCCTCGGCAACGGTTTACGGCACGCCTGCATCCGTTCCGATCCGCGAGGATTTCCCGACGGGCGGCACGACCAACCCTTACGGCACGACCAAGCTGTATCTCGAGCGCATTCTGTCCGACCTTTATGTCTCCGACAAGCGCTGGAGTGTCGTTTTGCTTCGTTATTTCAACCCGATCGGTGCGCACGAGAGTGGTTTGATCGGTGACAACCCCAACGGTATTCCCAACAATTTGATGCCGTATGTCACGCGCGTGGCAAAAGGCGTTTTGCCCGAGCTTGCCGTGTACGGCAACGACTATCCCACCCATGACGGCACCGGTGTGCGCGACTTTATCCACGTCGAAGATCTTGCCGCAGGCCATATTGCGGTGCTCGGACATATGGAAGACGTCGGCGTGCAGGTCTATAACCTCGGCACGGGCGTCGGCTACAGCGTGCTCGATCTGGTAAATGCATTTGAAAAAGCGACGGGCATCAAGGTGCCTTACCGCATTGCGGAGCGCCGCGCGGGCGACATCGCCGAGTGCTGGTCTGATCCTTCCAAGGCGCAAAACGAGCTTGGCTGGAAAGCGACGCATACCCTCGAGGATATGTGCCGTTCCGCGTGGAATTTCGAAAAGGCAAACTAATATGTCCTCCGCAATGGTGCATATTCAGTGCGCAAAAAAATACGACGCTTCTGCGCCGATACTGTTTTATACGGGCAACATTGCACCCGATTTGCTTGGGACA
>JAFQII010000074.1 GCA_017397605.1 Clostridia bacterium | reverse complement strand
GTCGATGCTGTCGGAGAATTTGGCAAACGCGATTGCATCCCCGTTACAGTCTGTGCCGTACACCGTGTGATCGGTGTATGCTTTGACTGCTTTGGCAAACGAGCCGCCGATGGTACCCAAACCAACGATTCCGACCGTCATACCAGTGCCTCCCGAACCTTGCGGATGGATACGGCAAGCTCAGCAAACTGCTCGGGCGTCAGCGACTGCGGTCCGTCGCAAAGCGCGTGTGCGGGATCGTTGTGTACTTCGATCATCAAGCCGTCCGCGCCTGCCGCAACAGCGGCGAGTGCCATGGGCTTGACGTATTTGGCAACGCCGGTCGCATGGCTCGGATCGACAATGACGGGCAGGTGAGAGAGCTCCTTGAGAACCGCAACAGCCGAAAGATCCAGCGTATTGCGCGTGCAGGTCTCAAACGTGCGGATTCCCCGCTCGCACAAAATGGCGTTTTCGTTTCCGCCTGCCATGATGTATTCCGCAGACATCAACAGCTCGCTGACCGTATTGGCAAGACCGCGTTTGAGCAAAATGGGCTTGTCGGTGTGCCCCAGCTCCTTGAGCAACTCAAAGTTTTGCATGTTTCTCGCGCCGACCTGAATGATATCAACGTTTTCAAACAACGGCAAGTGCTCTGCATTCATGATCTCCGTAACGATGGGAAGACCTGTTTCCTTTTTTGCCTCCTGAAGCAGATCGATGCCGTCTCCGCGCAATCCCTGAAATGCATAAGGCGAGGTACGCGGCTTAAACGCTCCGCCGCGCAAGACCGTTGCGCCCGCTTTTTGTACGGCAAACGCAACCTCGGTAAGCTGTTCGCGCGATTCCACCGAGCAAGGTCCTGCCATCAATGCAAAGCCGCTCCCCCCGATCTGCGTGTTTCCGACAGTAATGACCGTGTCGTCCTCGTGAAATTTGCGGTTTGCTTTTTTAAACGGCTCCGAAATCCGCTGTACCTTTTCAACGATTTCAAGCCCTTCAAGCATATCGGTATCGATTCGGCTGGTATCGCCGACCAACCCCAAAACAGTATGATAATGACCTTCCGAAAGATGTACCTGTAATTGTTTGGAACGGAGCCACGCAATCAATTCCTCGCGTTTGCTTTCGGATACCGGATTCTTTAATACAACGATCATAGTTCAATCATCCTTCTTGCAATCAAATAATGTTGGAGTTATCATATCATAATATTTTTGTTATGTCAATACCAAAAATAAAAAAATATGAGGATTTGCAGGCGATTGCCGGAAAATCCTCATATATTCATGTCAGATTACCATTTCGTCCAAAGCCGCGGCACCGATCAATCCCGCGTTACCGCCGAGTCTGCCGGCGCGGATGAGGGTCGAGCATTTGCCGACCGCGTTGCGAAGCGGTGCTAAAAGCGTCTCGCCCTCATTGCTGATGCCGCCGGAGATGACGATCATGTCGGGGCGGAAAATGTTAATCACGTTCCACATTCCGACTTCCAAAGCGCGGATCCAGTCATTGAAGATACTGCGCGCCATGTTGTCCTCTTCGCTCATGGCAATAAACAACGTTTTGCCGTTGGCGTGTCCGCCGTTTGCGGCAATCAGCTTGCCGAGACGGCTGTTCGGCGCATATCTCGCCTGATGCTCGACCTCTTTGATCAAAGCGCGCGTCGACGCCATTGTTTCCCAACAGCCGATTCTGCCGCAGCCGCAGCGCTTACCATGAATGTCAATGACCATGTGTCCGATTTCGCCTGCGTGGTTTTCTTTGCCGTGCAAAAGCTTGCCGTCCACAATGATACCGCCGCCGATACCCGTGCCGAGCGTAACGGTTACAATATTCTTGTATCCTTTGGAGACACCTGCCATGTGCTCGCCCCACGCGGCGCAATTGGCGTCGTTGTCCAGCCTTGCGGGTGCGCCAAATGTCTCGGTCAAAAGCTTTGCAAACGGACTCTTCTCGATCGGGAGATTGTCCGCCGCTACAGCGATACCTTTTTCCGTATCGATCTCTCCGGGACAGCCCATACCGATAAATGTAATATCTTTTTGGTCAATGTGATTGCTTTCGATCAGCTTGCGCGTACCTTCGAGCACAATTGAAGCGAGTTCGTCGGGTGTTTTGCAATCCGCTGTGCGCATTTCGGTTTCGGCAACAATCTTGTAGTTTTCGTCCACAACGCCGATGCCGACCGTCGTTCCGCCGAGGTCAATACCGATTTTCATAATCTGTGGATTCCTTTCTTATTTTTTGTCGGGATATACACCCGCATCGATCTGCGTGCGGATGTACGAGACGACGGTTTCCTTGTCTTCTTTGTAAGTCACGCCGTACCATCTTGCGCCGGTCTTTTTGACACAAAGCGGCTTGCCGCATGCCTTGCTGTATTCCCAAACAGCGGTGGGGAGGTAGTACTCCTGCTTGAGCGGATCGGTCAAATTCTGCAAAAACGTCTCAAACCCTTTTGCGCAGGAATCCATAAAGCCTTCCGTCAACGCCCACGCGTTCATCGAAACGATGCTGTTTTCGTCCACGGGATGCCATGCATCCTCTTCAAAATAAGCGGTTTTGCCGTCTTCGCCTCTTGCGATCTTGGTGCGTTCGGTAATGCTTTGCAAAATGCCGTTTTCGTCGCATTCGCAGACACCGCGCGCAACACTTCCGTTTTCGGTCAGTGTGTTCTTGAGAATATAGCCCGCCATGCATCCGCAAGCGCTCTTGTTCGGATCGGCAAGAAAATCATGCAATAAAACAAAGCTTTCCTGTCCGTACAGATCGTCTGCGTTCACTGCCGCAAAGCCGCCCTTGATCAGATGTCTCGCCGCCAGAACCGCATGCCCCGTGCCCCATTGCTTGACGCGTCCTTCGGGAACAGTGTATCCTTCCGGCATATCGCCGAGATCCTGAAAAGCATATTCTACGTCAATCAGCTTTCCGATACGGTCGCCGACCGTTTCACGAAAAGCCTGCTCGTTTTCTTTTTTGATC
>JAFQII010000073.1 GCA_017397605.1 Clostridia bacterium | reverse complement strand
TTGCACAAACCATACGGATGTGATCGAGTTTTATAAAAAAGTCATAGAAAACGATAACGGCGTTCCCAAAACACCGTTGCCCTACTATGATCTCATGGACAATCTGATCGCCGATCACCGCACAAAAGAGGCAAAGGCGTATTTGGATCAGTGTGCGGAATTGCCTGCGCACAGACCGTTTTTGATTCCTGTATACAAGGCGTATATTGCGCTTGCGGAATACGACGCAAGGAAAGCGGACGAGATTATGGAAGCTGCTTTGGCAGAATTTTCGGATGATGGCGGTTTTCTCTTTGAGATGGCGCAGTACTATGCTCATCAATGCAAATATGAGAAAGCGATCGAATTTTATGAACGGTCGTGGGAAACCGAAGAAAGCAAGAAACCAAGATTTACAGACGCTTTGGATGCACTTGCGACCATATATATCATTATGAACAACCCGGGCAAAGCGATCGAAACCTATGACAGATTGATCGATTGCCTCAAGAGTGATTGGGGCTATCAAGATGACGACGCCGCAGTCATCGACGCGGAGCGAAAAAAGAAAGCGCTGATGAAATAATATAAGGTTTTGTATACAAAAAGCACGCGCAAGCGTGCTTTTTTCGACTCTGACAGATCCATTTCGGATCTGTAGACGGATTTAAACCGACGAAGGTATTGAAATGTTTGCAAAGTTATGGTATCATAAAACAAGAAAGGCGGCGAAATCATGAAAAAAGAAATATTAAACGGTACTCACATTCCTTACGAACTTTCCGTAGAAGAACTCGGCAAAATGTTATCTTCTCCTGTTATGAAAGATTTTTCTCTTGCGTGCGAAGCGTTATCCTACAAAGAGGACATCGCCGCGTACGAGGCGATGAAGGCTTATATAAACGATAAGGATAAATACCGCAGATTGTATATCTTAAAAACGATTTTCCGCCATCCGAATGCCGCTGAGTTGGTTGATTTTCTTGAAAATGCGATTTCTTCCAATGATACTTTGTTTGTGAAAAACGGACTGATCGTTATATCCGAATACAAAATAAAGGTTTCTGATTCGCTGTTGCTTTCGGTTGTTGACAAGCACTTACCCGAGTTGTACACAGCGGTAGGCGCCTTAATGATGCTTGATATCAGCGAAGAAAATTACGCAAGTCTGACGAGAGTTTTTTCAAAAGCCGGTCGATCTGTACAAAAAGAAGTTATCGCAGAGGTGCTTGCCAATCATTACTTACCCTCAAAATCAAAAGAATTGTTTGAACTGTTCGGCTGTGACAGATTTGCAAAGATCAGACTGCTTGCTGTTAAAATAGCAATGGAATATGGCTATGATCTTTCTCCCTTCCTGTCAGATAAAGACGGACATGTCAGAGCTCTTGCGAATAAGTCTGTGGTATCATAAAACAAGAAAGGCGGTGCGATCGATGTCCCACAAGGTGATTTGCCCTGTTTGCGGAAAACATGAATTTGAGAATGTGTGTGATTACGATATCTGCGAATACTGCGGTTGGGAAAACGAGGATCAGTTTGAAGCAGGCAACGCAAACGGTTTGTCGCTTGCCGATTATCAAAAACGCTATGAGGTTTATCTGTATCTGAATCCCCAATACACTTTTAAAAACAATGGCATGCCCGAGCTGACGGCAAAGGAGCGCTGTACCTATTGGCATCAATTTTCTCTTTCCAACAAGCAAAACTGCTTGGCGAGCGATCGGTGCGGATGCTTTTTCTGCAAAAGGATTTTTGAAAGCAGCTTGATTTCGGAGCATTATATCAATGATAAAGACGGCAAAACTGCAATTTGTCCGTTTTGCGGCGTGGATTCTGTATTGCCGGACAGCAAGGTCGAGCTTTCGGCAGAGTTGTTGGAAGAAATGTATCAAGTATGGTTCGGTTGGTGAAAATAAAACTCGTTTTTGCAAAAATGTTGCATTTCTTTTCTGCTTGTGCTATAATGATCAAAAAGAACGGAGGAAACGAAAAATGCTCAAAAAGATTGCAGACAAAAAGAATCTGATCACGGTCGTGCTTGCGGGGATCCTGCTTGTATTGTGGCTGTTGTATTTGCTGTTTGGCGGCGGTGAGCAAAAAATCGCAATGTTGGTGCTGACACCCGTGCTAGCGGTCGTTTTTTACGGCTTTCTGCGGCTGATTTTGAAAGTGGTTGGAAAAGCCGCCTCTCCAAAAACCATGTCTGCGTTCATTGGCTTTTTTCTGATTGCGGGTACGCTCGGTTTTTTGCTGATGCTGTTGGAGTATATCGGCGGATTTCCCAACGGACTCACCGCGTCGCTCGGAGGATGCGCGGGCGTGCTTGCAGCCGCCCTTGCCGAGTCCGATCAATTGTAATATAAAAAACGACAAGTTGCGGCTTGTCGTTTTTTGATCGAAAACTATTTGATTTTTTGTTCCTCGTCCCACGCACATGCAAAGATTGCGCCGTGGTC
The DNA here is from genome assembly GCA_017397605.1 of Clostridia bacterium. Lineage (GTDB taxonomy): Bacteria > Bacillota > Clostridia > Oscillospirales > CAG-382 > Coliplasma. Next base: position 341 of record JAFQII010000073.1, on the reverse strand, counting down.
GCCTGCGAGAGGGGAGTCGCCGATGACCGTGTAGGTGATATCCTCGGGGAAACTTGTGTCGGGGAACGTTCTGCGGACGGAAAAGCGCTCGGTTTCCGTGCCGTTTTGCAGGGTGACGGTCAGCGTCGCGCCGTCGTCTTGCACGGTGTAGTTCCAAAAGCGCGCGTCCGATGCGTCGTCGCCTGCAAAGACTGCGGTTTCGCCCGTCAGGTGTGCCAAAAAGGGGACGGTGATGATGCGCGTGCGCGGATCGCGGTCGGGGGCGGAACAGACGGGCAATTGCTTGCAGACGATGCCCTCGGCGTGCGTTTCTTCGTATAACTCGCGCTTGGCGGCGGTGT
>JAFQII010000072.1 GCA_017397605.1 Clostridia bacterium | reverse complement strand
TATACGGTGCACTTGTAAAAACGACGCCGCGTGCGTCGTTTTTGACGTCGGCGGTATGCAGTCATGCAATCGACAAAGCGTTGCGCCGACTTGTCACTTGTGATATGACTTCCCCGCCAGAATCGAAAAGCCTCTGTACACCTGCTCGGCCAACAAAATCCGCGCAATGCGGTGCGGAAAGGTCATCGCGGAGAACGACAGCCGAACAGGACACTCTTTTTTGAGCGTCTCGTCCAGCCCGTGACTGCTGCCGATCACAAAGCAAAGCCCGCCGTCCAGCGTTTTTTCGCCGATCAGTCTCGCAAACGCCTCGGACGAAAGTTGTTTTCCCTCAACGCAGAGCGCTATCTTGGTATGATGCGCAGGCACGGCGGCGCGGATCTTCTCCGCCTCTTTTTCCAGCGCTTTTTTGATCTGCGACGCGTTGTTTTCGTCGGCAATGCGCTCCTCGGGGATGCAGACCGTCTTGTACGTGCAGTACTTGCTAAGCCGCTTGCGGTACTCCGCCTCCGCCTCCCGAAAATAGCTTTCTTTATAATCCCCGACGTGGATGACAACGACCGACGTCATTTGCGCTTTTTGACGGCGTAGCCAAACGTGCCGATGCGCTTGCCGAGCGTAAAGTACGTGCCGTGGCCGTAAGCCATCAGATTCGCCTTTTCGATGCGCATTTTGCCGTCCTCGCCGACGATCCGCTCGTCGACCGTCACCGCCGTGATGTCAGCCAGAAACATCGTGTGGCTGCCCAGCTCTTTTTCTTCAAACACCTTGCACTCCAAGGTGATCGGACACTCCGCAACTGACGGGCAAGCCACCGTCTGCGACTGCTCTCTCGTCAGCCTGCACATCTCAAACTTGTCCATGTCCTTGCCCGAGCGCACGCCGCAAAAGTCGACCGCGCGCACCAAGTACGAGCTCGGCAGGTTGATGCAGAACTCTCCGCTTTTTTTGATCAAGTCGTACGAAAAACGCTCCGGACGCACCGAAACGTAAGTGCGCGGCGGGTTGGAACACACAATGCCCGTCCACGCGACCGTAAAAATGTTGTCTTTTTCTCCGTCGGAACAGCTCACCAGCACCGCAGGCACCGGCGACATCATTGTCCCGCCCTTCCATTTGATTTTTGACATATTTTTTCCTCCGGATTGTTAAGAACCTTTTTTGAAAAAAAGGTTCTTAACAATCTCCAAAAAACTTTTCATGCCGAAAGCTGTCGCTTTCGGGGGATATAATAAAATTACAATTTGCGTCAGCGAATTGTTACCTTCACTTTCGCGCAAGCGAAAATATCACTCACGCGGAAGCGTGAATATCACACGACCGAAGGTCGTATATCACACGCGAGCGACGGCACGTCGCTACGCGTATATCACTTTGATGCGGTAGATCCGTTGCACAGCAACGGATCTACTGCATCAACTACCGCGCTGTAATACGTTTCGTACGTCACAAATCCCGGCGCGCTGCCCGAAGGCTTGCGCAAAAACTTGACGCGCGTGTAGTCCACCTCGACGTTGGTGCTGCCTTTCTTTTCGCTGTGGAACGCCGCCAGCATCGCCGCCTCGGTGTAGTCGCGGTCGGTCGGTTCTTCGCCGTTGGTGACCAGGATCACATGCGAGCCGTGGAACTTTTTGATGTGGAACCACACGTCCTTTTTCTCTGCCGACGCAGTCAGCGCATCGTTTTGCAGATTGTTGCGTCCGACGCGCACCGTCATGCCGTCCGTCGTCACGTAAGTCAAAGGCTTGGACAAGGTTTGCTTTTTCTTTTTGGGGTTGGAAACCGCGTGCGATTTCAAAAATCCCGTCTCGACCAGCTCGCGGCGGATCTCCTCCAGGTCACGAAGCTCGCTTGCGCGCGCGACCGCGTCCAAAACGCTCTCCAGATGGTCAATCTTGCGCTCCGTCAGCGCGATCTGCGCGGTCAATGCCTCGGAAGCGCGCTTCATCTTGGCGTAACGCTTGTAATAAAGCTGTGCGTTCTGCACGGGCGTCAGCCTGCCGTCCATCGGAATCACAACTTCCTCGCCCGTCTCGTAGTCGACGACCTTTGCCGCCGTCATGCCGTTTTTGAGCAGGTAGAGATTTGCCATGATGAGGTCGCCCTGCTTGCGCAAGGTCTCGCGCGTTTCGCAGTCCAAAAGCTCTTTTTTTTGCAAACCGATCTTGCGCTGCTCGCGCGCAAGGTGGTTGTTTACCGTTTTTATAATATCCGCGGCGTAGGAACGGATGTTAACCGTCTCTTCCTTGGACGAAAAATATTCCAGCATCAGCTCCGAAAAGCTGTCATACCGCTTTTGTTGCAACCCGACGTACTGATTCAGCGGAAGGTACGCGTACTCTACACCCTTTTCGCCGTCAAACACCGCGTGCGGCGCAAACGATTTGTCCTTGATCATCCGCGTCACGGCGGAAAACGCGTTCCACGCGCGCGCTTTGTCCATCTCGCCGACCGTGATCTCGACGTCACCCGACGCGGCAAACGCGATCTCTCGCGCGACCGCGGGCGAAAACGCAAAAAACTTGGAGATCAAGAATTTTGCAAACTGCATGTCGCCGCTCACCGCCATCAGCGCCAAAAAATCGCTCTCGGTCACCGTCAGCGCGTCAAATTTTTCCTGCGGTGCAGGCAATTCGTATGTCATGCCGGGCATGACCTGACGCACCGACGCGGTCAGATCCGCCGTCGAGGTCGCGCCGATGATGCGGTCGTTGTCCCCGACCAGAATCAAATTGGAGTACTTGCCCATCATCTCGGCGTACACCGTTTTTCTGCGCAAAAAGCCCATCTCGTCCGCGCAGTCAAACATCAGCTTGATGATGCGCTCGTGCTCGACGCACTCCGCGCCGACCAGCCTGCCGTTTTGCAGATGCTTGCGAAACAGCATGCACAGCGGTGTCGGCTCCTTCGGCTTGGCAATGCCCTCCGTGGTCACCGCGCAAAGCATGCGCGACGCCGCCGCGGACAGCACCAGATTGAGGTGCTTTC
>JAFQII010000071.1 GCA_017397605.1 Clostridia bacterium | reverse complement strand
GGCATAGAAGCGACCTTCGCCGTGAGAGATCGGAACTGTGTACACCTCACCGGGCGTAGCATTCATCAGCCAAGGCGAAAGATTGGTGCATACGCGTGTTCTGACCAGACGGGATTGATGTCTGCCGATGGTGTTGTAAGTCAATGTGGGATCGGTTTCGTCCGTGTCGCGAATTTCGCCGTAGGGAACAAGGCCCAGTTTGATCAGCGCCTGGAAACCGTTGCAGATACCTGCCATCAAACCGTCGCGGTTTTTGAGAAGCCCGTGAACAGCATCCTTAACCTGTGCAGAGCGGAAGAATGCAGTGATGAATTTACCCGAGCCGTCGGGCTCGTCGCCGCCGGAGAAGCCGCCGGGAATAAAGATCATCTGCGCATCGTCAACGCGCTTTGCAAAGTACTGTACGGAGTCCGCAACGCTTTGCGCGGAGAGGTTGTTGAGAACAATGATCTCGGGCTCTGCGCCTGCACGTGCAAATGCTTTTGCGGTGTCGTACTCGCAGTTGGTGCCGGGGAAAACGGGAATCAGAACGCGCGGCTTTGCAACCTTGACGGAAGCGCTCTTGCGGGAGTCGGGCGTGTGATACGTGAATGCGGGGATTTCCTCTTCGCCTTGCTTGATGTTGCAGGAGAAAACAGGCTCAAGTTTGTTCTCGTAGATATTCAAAAGCTCTTTGAGGCAGATGCAGGCGTCGCCGCGGCACAGTGATGCTTCAGCGGTCGTCTGACCGATCGGCATGCCTTCTGTTTCTTCCGTGCATTCTGCGAGAATTGCGCCGTAGCAATAGCCGAACAGCGTATCCATCGAAACGGATTCATCAATCTTACAACCGATTCCGTTGCCGATCGCCATTTTGAGGATTGCTTCTGCGATACCGCCGTAGGTGGGGGTATAAGCCGCAACGATCTTGCCTGCACGCGCAAGGGAAGTCACCTTGTCATAGACCGCAAGCAGAGACTCTGTCACGGGCAAACCGTTTTCATCATATTCGGGACAGAACAAATAAACGGGGTGATTTGCGGCTTTGAATTCGGGAGACAGGATATTGGAGGCCTGTTCGGTCGTAACCGCAAAGGAGCAAAGCGTCGGAGGAACGTCGATCTTCTCAAACGTACCGCTCATGGAGTCTTTGCCGCCGATTGCGGCGATGCCGAGATTCTTTTGTGCCATAAACGCACCGAGCAATGCCGCCAAGGGCTTGCCCCAACGGGACGGCTCTTTGCCGGGCTTTTCAAAATATTCCTGGAACGTCAGATAAACGTCCTCAAACTTTGCACCGGTTGCAACCAGCTTGGAAACCGATTCGACAACCGCAAGATATGCGCTGTGGTAGGGGCTCTTTTCGGCGATGAAAGGATTGTAGCCCCAGCTCATCAGGGAGCAGGTGTCGGTGTTCTTTTTCTCGGTGGAAACCTTGTGCACCATTGCCTGAATCGGGGTGAGCTGATGCTTGCCGCCAAAGGGCATCAATACCGTACCGGCACCGATGGTAGAGTCAAAGCGCTCGGAAAGACCTCTGCGCGAGCAAACGTTGAGATCGTCTGCGAGTGCGCGCATGCCGCCTGCAAAGTCGGCGGGGATCTCTTTTGCATAGGATGCAATCTTGTTCGGAGCGATATCGATATGCTTTTCCGCACCGTTGGAGTTTAAGAATTCGCGGGAGATATCGACAATCGTCTTGCCGTTCCAATGCATACAAAGTCTTGCTTCTTCGGTAACAACGGCAACTTGCGTCGACTCCAGGTTTTCGGCATATGCCAGCTCGCAAAAACGCTTTGCGTCTTCTGCGGCAACAACGACAGCCATACGTTCCTGCGATTCGCTGATCGCAAGCTCGGTGCCGTCGAGACCCTCGTATTTTTTGGGGACGCGGTTGAGATCGATCTGCAGACCGTCTGCAAGCTCGCCGATCGCAACCGAAACACCGCCCGCACCAAAGTCGTTGCAACGCTTGATGAGTTTGGTTGCCTCGGGATTGCGGAACAGTCTCTGCAGCTTGCGTTCCTCGGGCGCGTTACCCTTTTGAACCTCCGCACCGCAGGATTCGAGAGATTCCAGTGTGTGCGATTTGGAAGATCCGGTCGCACCGCCGCATCCGTCGCGTCCCGTACGTCCGCCCAGCAAAATAATCACATCGCCGGGGGCAGGTCGCTCGCGGCGTACGTTTTCTGCGGGAGCGGCAGCGACAACCGCGCCGATCTCCATGCGCTTGGCTACGTAACCGTCGTGATAAAGCTCATCGACCATACCCGTCGCCAGACCGATCTGGTTGCCGTAGGAAGAATAACCCGCCGCGGCAGTGGTCACGATCTTGCGCTGGGGAAGCTTGCCGGGAAGCGTCTCGCTGACAGCCTTGAGCGGGTTGCCTGCGCCTGTTACACGCATCGCGGCGTAGACGTATGCACGTCCCGAAAGCGGGTCGCGGATCGCGCCGCCGATACAGGTGGCAGCACCGCCAAAGGGCTCGATCTCGGTCGGATGGTTGTGTGTCTCGTTTTTAAACAGCAACAGCCAGTCTTCTTGTTTGCCTTCGATCTCGACCTTCATCTTGACCGTGCATGCGTTGATCTCCTCAGACTCATCAAGGTTGTCAAGCTTACCGACGGAACGGAGATATTTGGTTGCAAGGGTTGCAATGTCCATCAAATTGATCGGCTTGGTTCTGCCGAGCTCTTTTCTGGTTGCGAGATATTCGTTATAAGCCTGCTCCAGCAATGCATCTTCAAACGTGACGCTGTCGATTGTGGTGGAGAAGGTAGTGTGACGGCAGTGATCGGACCAGTACGTATCGATCATTTTGATCTCGGTAACGGTGGGATCGCGCTGTTCACTGCGGAAATACTGCTGGCAGAAACGGATATCGTCCGCATCCATTGCCAGACCCATTTCTTTGAGATATGCGAGCAGCTGATCATCATCAAAAGCGCAAAAGCCTGTTACGGTAGCGACTTCGGTTGGAATATCGTAGTCAACCGCAAGCGTTTCGGGCTTTTCAAGCGAAGCGAGACGGCTCTCAACGGGGTTGATGACGTACTTCTGAATCGCGGCAACGGCATCTGCCGTCAGATCACCATACAGCAAATACACTTTTGCCGTGCGTACCGTGGGTCGCTCGCCCTGCGAAAGAATCTGGATACACTGTGCCGCAGAGTCTGCGCGCTGGTCAAACTGACCGGGCAGGAATTCGACAGCAAAAACTGTGCAGTCGGATGTGTCTCCAAGGGTGGTGGAAGTGACATCCAGCTGAGG
>JAFQII010000006.1 GCA_017397605.1 Clostridia bacterium | reverse complement strand
TGCGGATATCGATACCGATCTTGACGTCGATTCTCCCGACGGTATTTTCGGCGGGGGAGACGATACTGCGGATTCCGATTTTGAGCTGGACGACGGCTTGCGTCTGTTCTCGTTCAGAGGGATCATTGCATTTTTGACCGTGATGGGCTGGGTAGGTGTTTTGTGTGTCCGCCTTGAAATGGCACTTCCGCTGACCGTTCTGATCGCGGCTGTTTCCGGTATTGCCGCGATGTTTGCGATCGCGCTGTTGTTCCGCTTGATCTATTCCTTGCAGTCGGACGGAACGGAAGATATCCGTCACGCGTTGGGAATGTCGGGTACGGTATACCTTCGTATCCCGCCCGAGCGCACGGGCAAAGGCAAGGTCAATCTGATGCTTGACGGCAAGCTCGTCGAAAAAGAAGCGGTCACCGACGAAGACGAGGTGCTCAATTACGGCGAGCAGGTTGTAGTTGTCGGCATCTCGGGCCAGACCGAGCTAATCGTTTGCAAAAAAAGAAAATAAAAACATAAAATCATTTTTGGAGGTTTTTTATCATGCCCGAAACCATTATTCTTTTGGTAGTACTGGGGGTACTCATTTTCTCAATCTTGATCTGGGCTTTTTCCAGATACAAAAAATGTCCTTCCGACAAGATCATGGTCATCTACGGTAAAGTCGGCAAGAACAAGGACGGCTCCAACAAGAGCGCGATCTGTATCCACGGCGGTGCAAAATTTATCGTCCCCGTGATCCAGGCGTATGAGTTTTTGGATCTGACCCCGATGTCGATCTCCGTCGACCTCAAAAACGCACTTTCTCGCCAGAACATCCGTATCGACGTACCTTCCCGCTTTACGGTAGGTATTTCAACCGAAAACGGCGTCATGCAGAACGCCGCAGAGCGTTTGCTCGGACTCAAGCTTGCTGAGATTCAGGAGCTTGCAAAAGATATCATCTTCGGTCAGCTCCGTCTGATCATTGCGACGATGGAGATCGAGGAGATCAACACCGACCGCGACAAGTTCCTGGAGGCAGTCAGCCGCAACGTAGAGGTCGAGCTCAAAAAGATCGGTCTCCGTCTGATCAACGTCAACGTCACCGATATCAGCGACGAAAGCGGATACATCGTTGCGCTTGGTAAAGAAGCAGCCGCAAAAGCAATCAACGACGCAAAGAAGAGCGTTGCGGAAAAAGAACGCGACGGTTCGATCGGTCAGGCAAATGCGCAAAAAGAACAGCGTATTCAGGTGTCCGAGGCGGATTCGATCGCAATTCAAGGCGAAAACGCCGCAAAAGCAGACATTGCTCTGTCCAACGCAGCACTGCGTGAGCAGGAAGCAAAGGCACTTAAGATTGCCGTGACCGCCGAGAAGATTCAAGCCGCAAAGGCGTTGGAAGAATCTTATGCAGCTGAGCAAGCGGCAGAAAAAGCACGTTCCGAGCGTGAAATGGCTACTTTGGAAGCCGACGTCATCGTTCAGGCGGAAATCGAAAAGAGAAAGCTCGAGCTCGAAGCGGAAGCAGAGGCAGAACAGATTCGCCGCAAAGCAAAGGGTGAAGCAGACGCGATTTACGCCCGTATGGATGCAGAGGCACGCGGTATGCAGGAAATCCTGACCAAGCAGGCTGCAGGTTTTGCAGAAGTGGTCAAGGCTGCAGGCGGCGACCCCGACGCGGCACTTCGTTTGATGATTGCGGATAAGCTTGAGGACCTGATCAAGGTTCAGGTCGAAGCGATCAAGAACATCAAGATCGACAAGGTTACGGTTTGGGACAGCGGTGCCAACGGCAACGGCGGCAAGACCTCGACCGCAGGATTCCTTTCCGGTCTGATGAAGTCCGTTCCTCCGTTGGAAGAACTGTTCTCGATGGCAGGTCTTTCCTTGCCCGAGTATCTCGGCAAAAAGAAAGAAGAGATCGAACAGCTTGATGCGACACCAATCACGGAGGACGCAGAATGACAGAAAAACAGCCCTTTAAATTTATATTGCTGAACGCGGCATATAATTTTATCGTGTTGGCGATTGCGATCCTTGCGGCAATGCTTGTCAAAATCGTGCTCAATTTGATTCTGCCGATTGATCTGCAGCCCGCACAGGGCGGTGACTACTCGCGCAATTTCCATCTCGTGTTTCCGATCCACGGCATTGTTTCTGCACTGGCGTTTTTTGCCGTCTGCTATTTCGGCGGCAAAAAAGTAGGCTTCAATACCGGATTCCGCTACCGTACCGAAATGTCAACCGTATCGTTTGTGATCTCGGCTGTTCTTGCGGTGATTGTATATTACTTCCTCTTTATCTATATGATGGAATGGTATCACAATCTCCCGACATGGTATCTTTCGGGTGCTCTTGCGGCTTTGACGGGAATCATTGATGCGGGAAACATCTACAACAATGTTTCCGAAGGTTTTGCGGAGATTGACAATCTGTATTTCCATTACTTCGGATTGCACATTCTCCTTGAGATTCTCTTTATCACCGGTTCTGCGGTTGTGATGCGCATCGCGCGCAGACACGGCGAACAATCAGCTGTCAAAGTACACGAAGCACAGCTTGCGGAGCTTGAGGCAGAAAAAGAACGTCTTGCCAACGCAAAAACACTGAAATAATATCAGATGATCAAAAACCGTCTCAAGCAGGGACGGTTTTTGTGTTGCGTTTGTAAAAAAATAAAGAATTTTACAAACAAGGGTTGCAAGATGAAATCATTTGTGATATAATACCAAAGTTAAAAATCAAAGTAGGGGAGTATTTCTCCCGAAACTATAATAACAAAGGATGATTTTGGTATGGCTATCAAAAACAGCTTGACTCCCGTACGCGAAATTTTTGCGTCTGCGGAGCAATTTTCGGGCAAAACGATCAAAGTCGGCGGCTGGGCAAAGAGCATTCGCTCCTCCAATGCGTTCGGCTTTATTGAATTAAATGACGGCACCTGCTTCAAAAATCTGCAGGTCGTGTTTGAAGACTCCAAGCTCGATAATTACAAAACGATTGCCAAACAGAACATCGGCGCTTCTATGATCGTGACGGGTGTTCTGGAGTTGACGCCCAATGCAAAGCAACCGTTTGAATTGAAAGCAGATCACATTGAGGTGACAGGCGCTTCTACGCCCGACTACCCGTTGCAGCCCAAGCGTCATTCGTTTGAGTTTTTGCGTTCCATCGCGCACCTTCGTCCCCGTGCAAATACATTTAACGCCGTATTCCGCGTCCGTTCTGTTGCGGCGCAGGCAATTCACGCGTTTTTTGCGGAGAGGGGATTCGTGTATGTCAACACGCCCTTGATCACTGCGAGCGACTGCGAAGGTGCTGGCGAGATGTTCCGCGTAACGACGCTTGATCCCGCAAATCCGCCGCTCAACAAGGACGGCTCCGTCGATTTTTCCAAGGACTTCTTCGGCAAGCCCGCAAACCTTACCGTTTCGGGTCAGCTCAACGCAGAGTGCTTTGCGCTTGCATATTCCAACGTATACACGTTCGGTCCCACCTTCCGTGCCGAAAACTCCTTTACTCCCCGCCATGCGGCTGAGTTCTGGATGATCGAGCCGGAGATTGCTTTTGCGGACCTTGAGGACGATACCGCACTTGCTGAGGATATGACCAGATACGTCATCCGCGACGTTCTTGAAAAATGTCCCAACGAGCTTGCGTTCTTTAACCAGTTCATCGACAAAGGTCTTTTGGAACGTCTTGAGTTTGTTGCAAACAGTGCTTTTGCACGCTGTACGTATACCGAAGCGATCAAGCTTTTGCAGGAAAGCGGCCAGAAGTTTGACTATCCCGTCAGCTGGGGCTGTGACCTGCAGACTGAGCATGAGCGTTATCTGACCGAAAAAATCTTCTGCAAACCCGTATTCGTGACGGACTATCCCAAGGAGATCAAAGCGTTCTATATGCGTCTCAATGACGACGGCAAGACCGTTGCGGCAATGGATATGCTGGTTCCCGGCGTTGGCGAGATCATCGGCGGCAGCCAGAGAGAAGAGCGCATTGATGTGCTTCTGGAGCGCATGAAGGAATGCAACCTGAAGGAAGAAGATTACTGGTGGTACGTCAACC
>JAFQII010000070.1 GCA_017397605.1 Clostridia bacterium | reverse complement strand
CCTGCTCGGCGTAACCGAGCGCCTGCGCCTCTTTCAGCGCGTCTTCCATGGAGCATCCCGTGTCAGCCATGCGCGTCAGAATGTAGTTGGTCGTGCCGTTGAGGATTCCCGAAATCTTGCTGATCTTATCTGCCGTAAAGCAATCACGGAGCGGACGGATGATCGGAATGCCGCCGCCGACGCTCGCCTCATAGAGATACGAAACGCCCTTTTCTGCGGCGATTTCCTCCAGTTCCTTGCCGTGTGCATCCACGACAGCCTTGTTGGACGTCACCACGCTCTTGCCTGCAAGCAGTGCTTTTTTGCTGTGGTTGTACGCAATGTCGATGCCGCCGAGCGTCTCGACCACGACCTCAACGTCGCCGTCCGCGATGATCGCATCAAAATCGGTCGTCACGCGGTCCTCCAACGGATGCCCCGGAAACTTGCGGAGATCGAGAATGTATTTGATTTCGACATCGTCATGTCCGCGCAGTACCTCATAGACACCGCCGCCGACCACGCCGAAGCCGAGAATGGCAATATATTTCATAAATAAAGTTATTCCGCCTTTCGTACGAATACTCTATTATATGTTTTTTTTAAGGATTTGTCAAGAGAAATATGCAAGATTATGCCGCCGCTTGCAAAAGCAAACGGCGGCAATGCGTTTTTTGTATTCAATCCTTGATAAACTCTGCAATATCTTCCAGCTTGCACCCCAAAACCGCACAAAGCTTATCCAATGTTTTTGTTTCCACATTCTCGTTGGCTTTCAAGCGGCGCACCGTTTTGCTGTCGATGCCGCACCGTTCGCGCAATGTGTAAGTCGAAACGCCCTTTTCTTTCATCGTGACCCAAAGCTTGTCAAAAACAATCATTTTGATAACCTCCCTTGACATTTCTTATTATGGGGGTTATAATCAAAAATATTAAGGGGATATAGTCCCCATATTGGAGATTGTATATGATTGGTTGCACATTTTTTGGCCACAAAGACGCGCCGTATGAGATCGCAGATAAATTGAGGCTTGCACTTATCGACCTGATCGAAAACAAAAAAGTCGATACATTTTATGTTGGGAACCATGGGAATTTCGATCGCATGGTTTATCAAACATTATATCTTTTAAAACAGCGGTATCCCCATATCTGTTACACAGTCGTTCTTGCATATCACCCGTCCGTACAAAGCCTATGCTACTTCGACTATAAAACAGAATCGTTGCTTCCCGATGGAATTGAACAAGCGCCCCCGAGATTTGCAATTTCAAAACGCAACTGTTGGATGATAGATCATGCCACTTTTGTTTTGGCATATGTTAAAGCCGCAGGCGGCGCAAAGAAATACAAAGAACTTGCAGAACGCAAGGGGCGCATTGTCATCAACCTCGCCGATTGATCTATACTTTTTACCCGCACCCGCCGCTTGCAATTCGCAAAAAAATGTAGTATACTGACGGTACTACCCAACAGGAGCGTGTACCATGCAGATCACGATTATCTATCCAAAAAACGCACATCCCGCCTACGCCGTTGCCGCGTCGGAATTTGCGCGCCTTTGCAAAGCCGTCACGGGAACAGACTGCCGTTTGAACACAGACGATCTGCCGATCGATGCGGATCCTTCTGTGGATTTGGTGTTGATCGGCACGGGAGACGACGCGTTTGACGGCGAAATTCCGTTTGCCGACGGAAATGACTGCCTGCTCGTCCGCACGGCAGAGTACCGCGGACACCGTGCGCTCTTTTTGCTGGGCGACCGCGGCAGAAGCACGCTCTACGCGGTGTACCGTTATTTCGAAAAGGTGTGCGGATGCCGCTGGTTCTGGGACGGCGACCGCATTCCGCAAAGGGACGCGCTACCGTTTGAGGGCATTTCGTTTACCGAAGCTTCCTCGCGCGTCTATCGCGGCACGCGGTATTTTGCGCACCGCGGTCTGCACCGTTTTCAAGCGGAGTTTTGGAATCTCGACGACTGGAAGCGCGAGATCGACTGGCTGGTCAAATCGCGTCTCAACCTGCTGATGCTTCGCATCGGGCAGGACGATCTGTTTCAAAAAGCGTTCCCCGACGTCGTGGACTACCCCGACGCATCGGCAAAACTGCCCGAGGCGGGCGACGGCTTTGACGACCGCACGCTCTTTTGGAGCTTGCAGTTCCGCGGGGAACTGCGAAAGCAGGTGCTTGCATACGCAAAAGAACGCGATCTGCTTACGCCCGAGGACTGCGGCACGATGACGCACTGGTATTCCCGCACGCCCATTCAGTTTTTGGAGCGCATGAACCCCTCTTTGCTGTCCCAACCGAGCGGAACGAATTACGCACAGCGCACGGGGCTTGCGTGGGACATCCGCGAAGAACGCAACCTCGACCTCTATATGCACCTGACCGAAACGCATATCCGCGAGTACGGGCAGGCAGGCTTGTTTCACACCATCGGACTTGCCGAGCGCGCGTTTGGCGCCGACCGCGACGAAAACATGCGCCTCAAGCGCGAGTTCTACCGCCTGCTGACTGCAAGACTGCGCCGCGATCATCCGGGCGGCAAGCTGTTGGTCGCAAGCTGGGATCTGTGGATGTTTTATCATCCCGAGGAAGTCCGCGATTTACTGCGCGAGCTCGATCCGACGCAGGCAATTTTGTTTGACTACACCTCCGACTCCGCGCGGAGCAGTAATTTTATGACCTGGGGCGTGGAACACAATTTCCCGTGGGTGTTCGGTATCTTTCATGCATACCAGCCGAGCAACGAGATCCGCGGCGACTACGACATACTTTGCGCGCGTCTGCGCCGTATCGAAACGGACGAAATGTGCAAAGGCGTGGTCTTTTGGCCCGAGTTGTCGCACGGCGATCCTTTTATGACAAGCTTTTTTGCCAAAAACGCATGGCAAACCGTACACAAGACTCCCGCAGAACAGCTCGATGCCTTCTGCGCAGACCGTTATCCCGCAGAAACGCGTCCGATCTTACGCGAGGCGTGGGAACGCATCCTCCCGCTCGGCAAGCTGATGTCGTGGAGCAAATACGAAGCCGTCACGCCGTGGGCGGAAACGGATGTCTTCTGCCGTGCGCCTTATGTTTTGCAATTTGAAACGGTAAACGAGCAGTACAAGGACTATTTACAGCCGTTGCGGGACGCAAAAGAAGCGGTCTGCGAAGCGTTGCGCCTGCTTGCGCCTTTGACTTTGCACCCCGACGACATGACGCGCCGTGACGTGTACGACCTTGCGCGCACCGTTTTGACGCGCTACCTCAACGCGGCTTGCCTTTTGATCGAAATGCGTTTTGTGCAAAACAAGCCGATCGAACAGATTTGCGTACAAACCCTCGCGTTGGCAGAGTGCTACACTGCATTTTTGGAAACGCACGCGGACTATTCCCTCGACCGCACCATGGAGCACCTGCGCCAAACCGCGCCCGTCAACCCCGTATTTGACGAAACACTCAAAAAGAACTGCGACGTGCTGTACTGCCGTTCCTGCGTGTCCGATTGCGCGCGGGAATTGTATCTGCCCGAGCTGACGTTTTTGTTTGGCATGCTTTGTCAAAACCGCTATGACCGCGCCGAACTGCTTGCGTTCTGCGAGAAAAACCGTCTGCGCTTTGAACGCGCCCCGATCGCACCGTTTGCACCGAAAAACAGCCCCGACGCATTGCTGCTGCAGGCATCGGAGCTGATCGAAAAAGGTTTGACTCTATGAAAAAAGTCATTTTATTTCTGCTGCTTTCGTCGTTTGCTTTGACATTTTCCGCCTGCAAGCAAAAAGAAGCCCCTCCGTCGGAAACAACCCTCTCCGCAGAAGAAAGCAGTGCCGTCTCCGAGCAAACGGAGTCGGTCGATCTGACAGAGATCAATCTGCTGCGTCCCGACTATGACCTCGGGACCTGCCGATCGCTTTGCGGCGACGTTTCGGTCGTGCTGTTTTGGATGGACGATTTTGAAAGCGAGTGGTTTTCGGACGAGACCGCAGACTATATAAAAAATGAAGTCCGTCCCGCGCTCGATTTTTTGGAGCAAGAGGCAAAAAAGTACGGCGTCGAACTGCATTTTGACATCCGCGAACAGTTTGCCGACCTGTATTACGACGACGATGTGGTCGTCAGCACCAAGGAAACAGGGCTTGCGACCATCGACGTGCTCGACCAAGCGGCGCGCCGCTTGGGTTATGCAGATGATGCCGAGCTGATCACCGCGTTAAAAGCCAAGTACCAAACCGAAGTCGTTTGTCTGACCGTGTTTGACAAAAACGGCACGGCTTACGCGATCAACCCCGCGCGGGGCGAAACACGCAAGGTCGAAGAGCATTGCATCCTGTTTACAGACGACCTATACCCGACGGGAAACGAGCCGATCGGCGCGCAGGCTTCCATCGTCGCGCACGAGATGCTGCATCTGTTCGGCGCGGAGGACTATTACGCCACCGAGAGCAGAAAAGCACTTGCAAGGCGGTATTATCCAAACGACCTGATGCTGGGTGCAAATTATGACGTGCGCACCAACCGCATCGGCGATGCCACCGCGTTTTACATCGGCTGGACAGATGAAGTTCCCGAGGTGCTCGAACGCAAAGATTGGTAAAAAAGAACGATCAAAGGGGACTTCTCGAAAAGTCCCCTTAAAAATTTGCCGTTTGACGGTCGTTACGGTGCCTGTGACAAAAGCGTATCGATCCATTCTTCAAACTGTGTCTGCCCTTCCACTACGGGAATCAAATGGTGCAAAAATGCGGAGAGGTCGCCGTACCGAAAAAGCTCCCGCAAAGATTCTTGATCCAACTGCACAAGGTCATAGATGTTGTACAGCCTGCCGTCATACCAGAACGTCCAGCTCGTTTTGAGCTTTTTTTGTATTTCCTGCAAAGTGCCCGTATAGATCAGCT